>CAZJYV010000127.1:0-4689 GCA_964550295.1 uncultured Clostridium sp.
TTTACGACACGCCGCTCGGGATGGGCGAAAGGCTCAGAGCCCTCGCGCCCAAAGCGAACCTGATCCTCGCGGAACCTGCGGAGGGCGATGCGGATGAACTTGCCGCTGCGCTTCAAACGGACCGCGATGCGCTGGGCGAACTGTATCGCGCCCTGACGAGGACGCAGGGCAGCTTCTATAACCGCGCAGCCCTGGCGGACGCGCTCTGCCGCGGGTCGGGAAAAAGCGCGCGGGAAGCACAAATCGCCATCCGCGTGTTTGAGGAGCTTGGCTTTGTTGCGATATCGACCGCGGGCGCAAAGTTGGTTGAGGCTGCGCCGATGCGCAAACTTGAGGAAAGCAGCGTGTTTCTGGCTGTTAATGCGGTCGCGGAAAGAAACGAACACTATATGCGCTTATATAAGGAGGCCCATGATGGATCTGAAGAGTACAATCCGTTCCCTGCCTGATTTCCCCAAACAGGGGGTTTTGTTTCGCGATGTGACAACCCTCATCAAAAACCCGGAGGCGTATCATCAACTGATCGCGGAAATGGCGGAGAGCGTAAAGGATAAAAAGGTCGATATCGTGGTCGGCCCGGAAGCGCGCGGCTTCGTGGTAGGCTCCGCGCTTGCGTACGCGCTCGGCGCGGGTTTCGTGCTGGCGCGCAAGCCCGGCAAGCTTCCCTACAAAACCATCCGCCATGAATATGCGCTTGAATACGGCACAGATTCGCTGGAAATCCATGTGGATGCGATCGAGCCGGGTCAGCGCGTGGTCGTCGTGGACGATCTGCTTGCGACGGGCGGCACAGCGCTTGCCACCATCCGCCTTGTGGAGCGGGCAGGCGGCATCGTTGTGGCGGCGCGCTTTGCCATCGAGCTTTGTGATCTGGGCGGGCGGGAAGCACTGAAGAACTATGACGTGTCTGCGTCCGTCACATATTAATTAACGGTTTTTCATTCGACTCGGGAAAGGAGGCGATTTCTTTGGATACGCTGCTCAATGCATGCGCCGTAAGGTTCAGTGATGTCGAGATGGCACTGCTTGAACGCGCCATTGAGATCGCCCGCCGCGCGCACGAAAAACAAAAGCGGGAATCCGGCGAGCCGTATATCACGCACCCCCGAGCTGTCGCGCTGATGCTGCTTGAGATGGGAATGGACCCCAACACCGTCATCGCGGGCCTTTTGCATGACGTGGTTGAGGATGGAGAGAACATCACCGTTGAGATGCTCCGCGCGGGCTTCGGGGAAGACATCGCCCAAATGGTGGACGGCGTTACGAAGCTGACCAAAACAGGAAAAAGCGACCTGTTGAGCCAGGAGGAAGCGCAGGCGGAAAACCTGCGAAAAATGTTCCTCGCCATCGCGAAGGATGTGCGCGTGGTCATCATCAAACTGACCGACCGCCTGCACAACATGCGCACCCTCGAATACTGCACGCCCGAGAAGCAGATGAGAAAGGCGCGCGAAACGCTGGATGTGTACGCGCCGCTTGCGGACCGCTTCGGCATGGGCGCGATCAAGTGCGAGTTGGAGGATCTCTGCTTTAAGTATATATGGGCGGAGGAGTTCAACCAGCTGAAAAAGCAGATCGAGCTGCAGCAGCGCGAGCGGATGCAAACGCTCGATTCGGCGATTGCCACCATCCGGGCGCAGCTTGCGGAAACGGGCATCGAGGCGCAGGTGAACGGCAGGCCGAAGCACCTGTACAGCATTTATAAAAAAGTGCAGCGGCAAGGTCACGGACTTGATGAGATCTATGACCTCATCGCCGTGCGGGTCATCGTCAATTCGATCAACGACTGCTACGCGGCGCTTGGTATCATCCATGCCATCTGGCGTCCCGTGCCCGGGCGATTCAAAGATTATATCGCAATGCCCAAAACCAACATGTACCGTTCCCTGCACACCACCCTGTTTGCCGAAACGGGCATGCCCTTTGAGGTGCAGATACGCACCTTTGAAATGCACCGCACGAGCGAATACGGCATCGCGGCGCATTGGATGTATAAGGAAGGCCGCGCCGAGCAGGATGATCTGGACAGCAAGCTCGCATGGCTTCGCGAGGCGCTTGAGTTGGAGAATTACGCGGATAATACCCGCGAGTTCGTGGAAAACATCCGCAAGGACTTCTTCAGCGATTACGTCTATGTTCTGACTCCACGCGGGCAGATCATCGATCTCGTCGCAGGCTCCACCCCGCTTGATTTTGCTTACCGCATTCATTCCAACGTGGGCAATCATGCCCAGCATGCCAAGGTCAACGGTGCGATCGTCAGGCTCGATTACAAATTAAAAAATAACGATGTTGTGGAAATCGTCACCGCACCCAACGCATCGCCCAGCCGCGACTGGCTCAAACTTGTCAAGACTCAGCAGGCAAAGGCGAAGATCCGCCAGTGGTTCAAAAAAGCCAACCGCGAGGAAAATATCGCCCGCGGCAAGGAGATGCTTTCCGAAGCCGCAAAGCGGCAGGGCAGGCAGTTGAGCGAGCTGACCGAAAAGGAATATTGCGAGGATCTCCTCAAACGCTTCAATATGTCCGATTTGGAGGATATGTATGCCGCCATCGGGTACGGCGGCATCACCACCGGGCAGGTTCTCCATAAGCTCATGGAACAGATCCGCAAGGAGGAGCGCGCCGCACAGGTCGCGGCCAAGCTTGAGCAGAAGGAGGAGCAGCGCGTTACGGATGCCGTGCGCAACCACGGCATCATCGTAAAGGGCCAGCCGAACATGAGCGTGCGCTTCGCGCGCTGCTGCAGTCCGCTGCCTGGCGACCCGATCGTCGGCTACATCACGCGCGGGCGTGGCGTTTCCATCCACCGTAAGGACTGCACGAACGTCGCCGACCTGATGCAGAGCCGCGAGCGCATGATTGAGGTTGAGTGGGCGAGCAATGAGAAGGCAGCGTACCCCGTGAACATCCAGATCATTTCTGATGAACGGGCAGGGCTTTTGATGGATATTTCGCAGCTTCTGGTCAACCTGAATATCAGCATCCAGACCATGAATGCCCGCACGACGGACGACACGGTGAACGTGCAGATGAGCTTCAACGTCACCGGCACGGATCAGCTTAACAACATCATGAAGGGCATGAGGAAAGTGCGGGGTGTGCGCGAGGCGTACAGGCTGAATGTTTAAACGGAGGGATGAAGGCGCATGAGGGCTGTGGTTCAGCGCGTCAGCCGCGCGAAGGTAACGATAGAGGGCGCAATCCGCGGAGAGATCAGCCGCGGCTATATGGTGCTGCTGGGCATTGAGGAAAACGACGGGGAAGCGGAGCTGGACTATATCTGTGAAAAGCTCATCGGCCTCCGCATATTTGAGGACGAAGCGGGCAAGATGAACCTTGCTGTTACGGATGTGGGCGGAAGCATTCTGCTCATCTCCCAATTTACCCTCTATGGGGATGCGAGGAAGGGCAGACGGCCGGGTTTCATCCGCGCGGCAAGGCCGGAAAAAGCCATTCCGCTGTATGAGGCGGCGATCGCGAGGCTTCGCGAAAGCGTGCCCGTCGAAACCGGGGAGTTTGGGGCGGACATGCAGGTGGAACTCGTCAACGACGGGCCGGTGACGATCCTGCTCGACAGCGAAAGGATCTTTTAATGCAGCTGATTACCCTGATAACGGGACCGATTGAGGTCAACACCTATCTTATATTTGGCAAAAACGAGGGAGAATGCTTCATCGTCGACCCTTCCGACACCGACATGGTCGTGCAGGAGCTGGAGCGGCTTGCCCTCAAACCGACGCATATCCTGCTTACGCACGGGCATTTTGACCATATCCTTTCCGTTGCGGACCTCAGGGAGCGGTACGGCTGCGCCGTTTGTATCCATGAAGCAGATGCGGAATCGCTCTCGAGCAGCAGCAAAAGCCTTTCCGTGATGATGGGCTTTGGCGTAAAGCATTGCACGCCGGACATGCTCCTCAAGGGCGGGGAACTTTTATCCTGCGCGGGCTTTTCGGTGAAGGTGCTGAGCACGCCCGGCCACTCAAAGGGGTCCGTCTGCTATGTGCTGGAGGGGGAAAGCGCCTTATTCTCGGGCGATACGCTCTTTCACCTGAGCGTGGGCCGCACGGATCTTCCCGGCGGAGACGCGGGTGAGCTGTACGCTTCCATCGCCTACTGCCTGTTCCGGCTCGGGGGCGCGTATGACGTGTACCCCGGACATATGCAAAAAACCACGCTCGACTATGAGCGGCAGCGCAATCCCTTCGTCAATCGCTGGAGTCCGGAAACGTGGTAAGGCTCTATACCGATCATCCGCAGTATGCGAACGATATCGCCGACGAGGTGCGCCTGTTTGCCGGGCGAGAGGAGATCGTTCCCGCGCAAGGGGATGAATGCGACATTTCGGTCACCCTTCGCGAGGAGGGTGACCGTTGGTTTGCCCGGGCGTCCGCTTTCATCGGGGGGAGGAGCGCAGAATATGCGCTGGAACGCCCCGCCTGCCGCGGTAGCACGCTCGAAATCAAGCGGCAGGAAAAGCGGGCGATGAAGATCGCTGCGTTCCGTGCGCTGCGAGAGCTTTACGGCTTTGCGCCGCCCTGGGGTTCGCTGACGGGCATCAGACCCACGCGCATTTTGTATGCGGCGATGGAAAAGGGCCTGACGCTCGAACAGGCGGCGGCTGAGGCGGGAGAGGTTTTTGATATCAGTCGGGAGAAGCTGGCCCTGCTTGAAGAAATCATCCGG
>CAZJYV010000127.1:4699-5554 GCA_964550295.1 uncultured Clostridium sp.
TGGGCCATGCGGATGATGGCGGAGGATTTCGATGTTTCCGTGGAAAAATGCGCCCTCGCGCGCGGCATCAATGCCGTGCAGGAACCTATTCTCGCAAGCCTCAGCGCGCGGGATGCGGATGTTTACATCAACATCCCCTTCTGCCCCAGCAAATGCCTGTATTGCTCCTTTCCATCTAAGGTGCGTACGGCGACGGACGATATGGGCGCTTACCTTGCGGCGCTGGAGCGGGATATTGCCCTGGGCGCGGCGATCCTGAGCGAGGGTGGGCGGCGCGTGCGCGCTGTGTATATCGGCGGCGGCACGCCCACGGTCCTGACGGCGGACGAGCTTTCCCGCATGATGGAAAGCGTGCTTTTCCATTACGGAGGGTTCGGACAGGAACTGACCGTCGAAGCGGGCAGGCCCGACACCATAACACAAGAGAAACTCGGTGTCATGAAGCGTTTCGGCGTGACCCGCATTTCCGTCAACCCGCAGAGCATGAACGATCAAACCCTCGCCCTCGTCGGGCGCGGCCATTCGAGCGCGGACATCGAGCGTGCGTTTGATCTCGTGCGGGCAGCGGGCTTTACCAACATCAACATGGATGTGATCGCGGGGCTGCCCGGCGAGCATGTTCGAGAGATGGAGCATACGCTCGAGCGCATCGCGCGCCTTGCGCCGGAAAGCCTGACCGTGCATACGCTTGCTCTCAAGCGGGCATCCCGCCTGGTTATGGGAACCGAGGCGTTTCCGCAGGCGGAAACCGCCGAAGCGGAGGAGATGGTGCGCGTCGGTGCGCGGTGCGCGCAAGCGCTCGCCATGCGGCCGTATTATATGTACCGCCAAAAATTCATGAGCGGCAATCTGGAG
>CAZJYV010000128.1:0-5552 GCA_964550295.1 uncultured Clostridium sp.
GGTTGCCTCCGTCATCATGACGGCTGCCGTGGCGAACATGGGGCGCATCGATAAACAGCGGGATGAGGAACAGGTCTACCTTGCCGTTTTCTCAGCCGCCAGAATGCTGCAGGACGATTTCCGCGATATGACGCCATGCAAAGTCCAGAAAACCGATGTGGAATTCACCTGCAACTACAACTTAGAGCACCCCGATACAATCGGCGTGTGGGACTGCAAGGATCAGGCCGGCGACGATATCGGCAGCGTCGGCGCGGCACTGGCGGATTATGTGAACAAAGCGGTGATCTATATCCTGCGGTATAATCAGGCGCCCGATCTGAAAATCTTCACCGTCACGCCGGATGCCCCCGAGCTTTCGTCGATCCCCGTTACGGTTGAGATGATGATGAGCAAGGACTACATCCTGAAATTCGTACTCAGCGCAACCTCCGCAAGGGGTTCCTCCTATGCGGTCACGCTGAGCATCGCGGGCAACGCATCCTCGAGCAGCAGCGTTGACAGCACCACATTCTGCCAGCATTTGGAGCAGAGCACCACGCCTGTACTCGTGGGCGGCGAGTGGGTTTATCTCACAATCAACAACAACTATGTGAAAAACAAGACGACGTATTTAACCACGGTGGAATGGTCGCCCGGAACAATTTCAAAGGGGAGGTGAACCGATGAACAAGCTTGTCAGCCGATTAAAATCCCGGCGCGGCGAAACGCTGCTTGAGGCGCTTGTGGCAATCCTCGTCATCGTGTTCTCCGGCATGACGCTGTATTACTCGGTGATCACCTCCGCGCGTATCAACGCGGCGGCATCTGCGGCGGACGAGCTTTTCCGCACGGAAACGAACGCCGCGGAACAGCAGGGCGGCGCCTTGGCAGGTACGGTCGCCATCACATCGACCGACGGCTTTGCCGCGACCATAAACGTCGACTATACGGGTCTGGGCGGACAACTGACCTCCTACCGGATGAACGGAGGTTGATCGGCAATGAAGAAAGCGTTTTTCCGCAAAATCAAAAAAACCGCCGGCTTTACCCTGATGGAGATGATCGTTGCCATCGCGATTTTGGTGCTGATATCCACCGCGATGACAAGCGGCCTTGCCGTTGCGACGCGTTCCTACCGGGATTCGGTCTTCCATTCGGACAGCGAGGTGCTTTGCGACACGCTCAACACCGCCCTCTCGGATGTGCTGCGCTACGCGGTGTTTACGGGGTCTGCGCCGGACGGTACGTTGCTTTTTGCCAACGACCAGTATAATATCCTTTCAGGCGGACACTTCGTCAATCAGGACGGGCGGGTCTACATCGATACCGGGAGCGGCATGTCCGAGCAGGTGCTGGTCATCAATACCGGCTCGTATGTCGGACTGCAGGTAACGGGCTTTATCCTGCGCTATGACGCTGCCGTCAACACCTACTCCGGCGAGTATGTCATCGGCACCCAGGACGGCACGATGACGAAAAACTGCACCTTCGTATATCGATCCCTGCGCTGAGGCAGCCACAACCGAATGGAATGAGGATGACATATGGCATATAAACGGCTTGGCGACATATTGCTTTCCACCGCGATGATCACGCCCAACCAGCTTAATTCGGCTCTGTCGGAGGGTTCAAAATCCGGCAAGCGTCTGGGCGAGGTACTCATCGAGCAAAAGCTCATCACCGAGATGCAGCTCATCGACGTGCTCAGCGTGCAGATCGGCGTGGATTTCCTCGACCTTACGAAGACCGCGATTCCGCTTTCCCTCGCGCAGGTCGTGCCCAAAAACATCGCAAAAAAATATTCCGTCGTACCCGTTAAGATGATCGGGGACGAATTATACCTCGCCATGGTCGATCCGCTCAATTTCGTGGCCATCGAGGAAGTGAAAACAGCGACGAAAAAGCGCATCGTTCCGATGATCGCCACCGCTTTTGCGACCCGCCGCGCGATCATGACGCTGTACGGCAACGAGGGCGTCAACCGCGCCATAGATGAGCTTTCGCAAACCGTTACGCTCGAAAACGGCGGACTCGGTTTGTCGGACAAGCCCAACGCCTCCACGCTCGACGAGGAGGACACCCAGTCCGCGCCGACGATCCGCCTCGTGAACTCCTTCCTCGAGCGCGCGATTGCCGAAAACGCAAGCGACATCCATCTGGAGCCGCGCGAGGAAGGTCTGGCGGTGCGTATGCGCATCGACGGCATCCTGCACACCATCCTCAATGTGCCAAAAAGTCTGCAGCCGTCGATCATTTCCCGCATCAAAGTCATGAGCAACATGGATATCTCGGAGCGCAGGCTTCCCCAGGACGGCCGCACAAATGTGAAGCTGAAAAACTACGACATCGACCTGCGCGTTTCCACGCTGCCCACGATCTACGGCGAAAAAATCGTCATCCGCCTGCTGATGAAGTCGCGTGACTTCCTCACCACACAGGGCATCGGCCTTTCGGGGGATAACCTGAAAAAATACGCGGCCCTCACGCATAACGCAAGCGGCGTGATTTTGATCGTCGGCCCGACAGGCTCGGGCAAAAGCTCCAGCATGTACACGATGATCGCCGAGGTCAACTCGGAGGAGGTCAACCTCGTGACCCTCGAGGACCCGGTTGAATACAACCTGGCAGGCGTCAACCAGGTACAGATCAACGAAAAGATCGGCATGACGTTCGCCTCCGGCCTGCGCTCCATCCTCAGGCAGGACCCGGACATCGTGGCTGTGGGCGAAATCAGGGATGCGGAAACCGCGGAGATTGCCATGCGCGCCGCCATCACAGGCCACCTTGTGCTTTCCACCGTGCATACGAACGACGCGATCTCCACGCTCGACCGCCTGCTTGACCTCGGCATTGAGCCGTACCTGATCACAAGCGCGCTCAAGGGCATCATCTCGCAGAGGCTCGTGCGCAAAATCTGCCCGAACTGCCGCCGGGAGTACACCCCCACCGATGAGGAGCTTGAAAACATCAGCCTCGACCGGCACGCGCTGGACAAGCGCAAGTTCTATCGCGGCGAGGGCTGCTCCGAGTGCCTCAACACAGGCTATCGCGGACGGACAGCCGTGTTTGAAATCCTCATGATGACCGCGGACATTAAGCAAAAATTCCACGAGCGCGCGCCGCGTGAGGAGCTGCTCAAGGCGATTTACGCCTCCGGCTTCCAAACGATCCTGCATGACTGCGTACGGCTTGTGCTGGACGGCATCACCACTGCGGAGGAGGCCTACCGGGTACTCCATTCGACCGACGCGTAAGGAGCGGACATGGGCATTGACGAAATCATCATCAGCGCGCGCAACAGGCGCGCATCCGACATCCACATCGTGCTGGGCGTACCGATCCGTGTGCGCATCGACGGCGAGCTTGTGGACTACGACGAGCATGTGCTCGAAGACCACGACTGTGAGCATTACGCGAGCGTGCTCTCGGGCGGGCGGTATTCAAAGATCACCAGCTCCGGCGAGATCGACTTCGCCTACAACGTTGCCAATATCCGCTGCCGTGTGAACGTGTTCCGCCAGCAGCAGAGCATATCCTGCGCGATCCGCCTGCTGACCGGGGATATCCCCGAGCTGGAGCAGCTCGGTCTGCCCGCGATTGTGCAAAACTTTGTGCAGTACAAGCGGGGCATCGTGCTCATCACGGGGCAGACGGGCTCCGGCAAGTCCACGACCGTCGCTTCCCTGCTCAACCGCATCAACCACACCAGGCGGGATCACATCATCACCTTGGAGGATCCGATCGAATATGTGTTTCAGCAGGATAAATGCACGATCAATCAGAGGGAGATCGGCGTGGATACCGAAACGCACGCAAGCGGGCTGCATTCGATCCTGCGCGAAGACCCGGATGTGATCTTCATCGGCGAGATGCGCTCGCAGGAAACCATCGAGGTTGCCCTCACCGCGGCGGAAACCGGTCACCTCGTTTTCGCGACGCTGCACACCAACTCCGCGCCTGACACGATTGACCGCATTGTGGATTCCTTCCCCGGTGAAAAGCAGAAGCAGATCCGTATGCAGCTTTCCATCACCCTGCAGGCGGTGCTTTCCCAGCAGCTTCTGCCGCGCAAGGCGCGCGCCGGACGCGTGCCGGCCTGCGAGGTGATGCTGCCCAACAACGCCATCCGCAACCACATCCGCGAGGGAAAATCCCCGCAGATCGCCAACGCCCTTGCCACCTCCGTGCATGAGGGCAACATCACGATGGACAACTGCCTTGTCCAGATGGTGCATAACGGCGATATTTCGCTTGAAACCGCCCTTTCCGCGGCCTACGATATGGACTACATCACGAAGATGCTCGGCTACAGGGTACCCGCCGGCTTCCTCAGGAAGGTGACAGAATGACGACGTACAAGTACAAGGCCATTTCCCACTCCGGCGTTGAAATCGATGGCGTCATCGAAGCGCACGACAGGGACGATGCGGTGATCCGCCTGCGCGAAAATTGCGCCAGCGTCCTGAGCCTGAACGAGGTGCAGGAGAGCGTGGAGCTCGGCGATCCCGCCAAGCGCAGGATCGGCGGCAAGGAGCTTTCGCTCGTCTGCCAGCAGTTTTCCATCATCCTCACATCGGGCATCCCGATCGTGCGGGCGGTTGAGCTGGTGGCGGAGCAATCCGAAAACAAAACGCTCCGTGAGCTTTTAAAAAACGTCGCCGCTGACGTGGCGGCGGGGTACAGCCTTGCCTCCGGCTTTGAGATGCGCAACAAAACGCTGCCCACAACCTTCATCGAAACCATCCGCGCGGGTGAGGAATCCGGCTCGCTGGAAATTTCCTTCTCGCGGCTTTCAGAATATTTTTCCAAAAAGGCAAAAATCCGCGCAAAGACCATCACGTCGCTGACCTACCCGGCGTTCGTCGTGGTGGTCGCCATCGCCGTGATCACGGTTATCATGGTGTACGCCGTGCCCACATTCACGCAAACGTTTGAAACCATGGGCATCGATCTGCCGTGGGCGACGCGCCTCCTGATCGGCATGAGCGACTTTTTCACCAAGTACAGCCTGATCGTGCTTGCCTTCGTCGCGCTCGGCGTGCTGGGGCTGCGTATTTTTTACCACACGGATACCGGGCGCGTCAAACTTTCCAAGCTGCACCTGAACCTGCCCGTCCTCGGCAGAATCGCCGTTATGACCGCCGCAAGCCAGTTTGCCAACACGCTTTCCACCATGCTCGCCTCCGGTTTGCCCGTCATCCGCGCGCTGGGCGTGACGGGGCGCTCGATGTCCAACTTTTACCTCGGTCAGTCGGTGAACGATGTCGTGGCCGGCGTGGAGGCGGGGCGCCGCATCGGCGAGGGCATGGAGGACACGCGCGATTTTCCCGATCTGCTGGTGGAAATGACCAAAGTGGGCGAGGAGAGCGGCTCGCTTGAGGAAACGCTGCGCGTCATCGGCAACTATTACGACGCGGAGGTGGAAAGCGCGTCCACGCGCGCGGCAAGCCTGCTGGAGCCGATCATCATCTGCATCCTCGCGGTGTTTGTGGTGATGGTGCTGCTGGCGGTTTACCTGCCGATGTTCGGCATGTACGGCAGCATTTGACCCTTCCCCTACCCTTTCGGTT
>CAZJYV010000129.1:0-5545 GCA_964550295.1 uncultured Clostridium sp.
GATTCCGGGCCGGTATCGCCTATTTATCGGGAAAGTTGCGTTCTGACAGTCGAGTGCATCCAGGGCCGCGTACGAGCGCACAGGGCAAAACAGGCGTCAAAGCCGGACGATTGCGCTGCCTTTGCAGACTTTCGCCGCGTTTACAAACCTTTATGCCTGTGGTATCTTTGATACAGTATAATCGAGAGGTAGCTGTAATGCGGATTGGAACGGTAACGGATTGGGCGCTTTCCTTGGCACGGGGCGAACTGGATGCGGAGCTTGCGCCGCTCTACCCCGGGGAAACGGATTTCAGGGATCGGTATCTGCTCGCATTGGACGCCTTTTCCCGCCGCAATGCCGCAAACAGGCCCATTGCGCTCATCAGCGCGCCGGGGCGGACGGAGTTGGGCGGCAACCACACGGACCATCAGCGCGGGCGCGTGCTCGCGGCGGCGGTCAGCCTCGATATGGTTGCGGCGGTTTCGCCCAACGAGGATGGCCGCGTCCGCATCTGCTCCGAGGGGATGCCGCCCGTCGATATCGAAATCGGCGACGGTTCGGCCAAGCAGGCGGAAGAAGGCACGTCGGCGGCGCTTGTGCGAGGCGTGGCGGCGGGTATCGCGGGGCTTGGCGCAAGGATCGGCGGGTTTGACGCAGCAATGGTTTCCGCAATCCCGGTCGGCGCGGGGCTATCCTCGTCAGCGGCATATGAAATCCTGATCGGCTCGATTTTTAACGAATTGTATAACGGCGGCGCACTTGCGCCCGTTCAGCTTGCAACCGTCGGCCATACGGCTGAAAACATTTATTTTAATAAACCATGCGGCATGATGGATCAAACGGCGTGCGCCGTGGGCGGCGTGGTTGCCATCGACTTTTGCGACCCGCAAAAACCCGTCATCGAACAAATCGCCTGCGATTTTAACGCGCGCGGCTACCGGCTTTTTATTACGGATGCGGGCGGCAGCCATGCCAACCTGACGGATGAGTACGCGGCCATTCCGCGCGAGATGCGCGCGGCGGCCTCCGCTTTGGGCGCGCAAGTGCTGCGCTTTGCCGATGAGGAAACATTTTATCGGCAACTGCCCACCCTCCGCCGCCGGATCGGGGACCGCGCGGCGCTTCGCGCGATGCACTTTTTCGATGAAAATCGCCGTGCCGGACAGGAAGCCGAAGCGCTCAGGGCGGGCGACATGACTGCGTTCGTTTCCCTCATGCGGGAAAGCGGCGCATCCAGCGAGCTGATGCTCCAGAACATCTGGCCGGGCGATCAGGGGCAGGAACGCAGCGTTGCGCTTGCGCTCGCCCTATCCGCAAGGATTCTCGCAGGGAAGGGCGGCGCGTGGCGCGTGCACGGAGGCGGCTTCGCCGGCACAATCCAGGCGCTTGTTCCGCAAAACTTAGCCGCAGAATATATGGAAACGATGAATGGGTTCATGAACAATCCGACCGCCTGCCGCGGAATCGGCATACGGCCTGTCGGCGGATATGCGCTTAAGGGAGGAAAATGATCGTATGAAACAGCTCCTTGTACTCGGCGGGGCGGGCTATATCGGCTCGCATACGGTATACGAGCTTGTGTCGAAAGGGTACGGCGTCGTCGTCGCGGATAACCTTGAAAAAGGACATCGGCAGGCGGTGCACCCAAAGGCCGTTTTCCGTGCGGGGGACATCCGGGACGGCGCTTTTATGGACGGGCTTTTTGAGGAATTCGACATCGGCTGCGTGATTCATTTCGCCGCCTATTCCCTCGTGGGGGAGAGCGTGGGCGACCCGCTCAAGTATTACGACAACAATGTGGGCGGCACGCGCAGCGTGCTGCGCGCCATGAACGCGCACGATGTGAAGAACATCGTGTTTTCCTCCTCCGCTGCGGTATACGGCGAGCCGGAGAGCGTGCCGATCTGCGAGGACGCGCCGATGAATCCCTCCAGTCCGTACGGTGCAAGCAAGCTGACCATGGAGCAGATGATGGCCTGGTGCGACCGCGCATACGGCATGAAATACGTTTCGCTGCGCTACTTCAACGCCTGCGGCGCGCTGGGAGGCGGTCTCATCGGCGAGGATCATGCGCCTGAAACGCACCTGATCCCGAACGTCCTGCGCGCAGCGACGGGGGATGGCCCGGCACTGCAGCTGTTCGGGGATGATTACCCCACGCGGGACGGAACCTGCGTGCGCGACTATATCCACGTTTGCGATCTCGCGCGCGCTCATGTAAAGGCGGCGGAATCTCTCATGCGCGGCGGCGGAAGCGAGATTGTCAACCTCGGCAGCGGGGAAGGCTATACCGTAAAGGAAATCCTCGCGGCCGCCCAGAAGGTTGTCGGCAAGCCCATTCCGCACAAAATCGTCGCAAGGCGCGCGGGCGATCCGGCAAAGCTTGTGGCCTCAAACAAAAAGGCGGCGCAAGTGCTGGGTTTCACGCCGGAGATGACGGAAATCGGGGATATGATCGCTTCCGCGTGGGAGTGGCACAGCAAGCATCCGGCGGGCTTTAGCGGCTATTCGCCCGAATGGTAAATGAAACAACGGCAAATGCGCGCTTTTTGTATGTCCGGGGGTGTACAAAAGGCGCGTTTTGATGTTAAAATCATCATTGCTGTAAAGTATCGATTTTATTATGGGAAGGGAGCCTGCGATGTATAAAATACTGAAGAAGCGCGTGCTCAGCTCGAACGTCAAACTCATGGTGATCGACGCGCCCCATGTCGCCCGCAAGGCGCTCGCCGGGCAGTTCATCATGCTGCGCATCGACGAGAACGGCGAACGCATTCCGCTCACCATCGCTGATTACGACAGAAAGACCGGCGCGGTGACGATCATCTTTCAGGAGGTCGGCAAGACCACCAAACACCTCGGTCTGCTCAACGAGGGCGATGAACTCGAGGATTTTGTGGGCCCGCTTGGCCTTGCCTCGCATGTCGAGGGCGTGAAGCGCGCGGCCGTCATCGGCGGCGGCCTCGGCACGGCTATCGCCTATCCGCAGGCGAAGACGCTCAAGGAACATGGTGCCCATGTCGATATGATCGTGGGCTTTCGCAATAAGGAACTCATCATGCTGGAGGAGGAGTTCGCCGCCGCGTCCGACCGTTTGTTCATTACGACGGATGACGGCAGCAACGGCAAAAAGGGCTTCGTGTCCGACGTGCTGCGCGAGCTGCTCGAAGCGGGCGAACGGTATGACCTCGTGGTCGCCATCGGCCCTGTGATGATGATGAAGGTCGTTGCCGACATGACCAGACCGTACGGCATCCATACCGTGGTTTCCATGAACTCCATCATGGTGGACGGCACGGGCATGTGCGGTTGCTGCCGCGTGACCGTCGCAGGAGAAACCAAGTTCGCCTGCGTGGACGGACCCGATTTCGACGGGCATCTCGTGGATTTTGACGAGGCGCTGCGCCGCGGCTCGATGTACCGCAAGCAAGAGAGCGAAAGCATGGAGCGGCATGTCTGCCGCCTGACGGGGGAGGTGCACAATGGCTAATATGAATCTCAAAAAGACCCCGATGCCGGAGCAGGACGCCAAAGAGCGGGCGACCAACTTCAAGGAAGTCGCGCTCGGTTATGAGGAGGTTCGGGCACTTGAGGAAGCCGCGCGCTGCCTCAACTGCAAAAACCAGCCCTGCGTGGCAGGATGCCCCGTCAACGTGCAGATCCCCGCATTCATTGAGCTGGTGAAAAAGGGCGATTTCCTTGGCGCGTACGCAAAGATCCGCGAAACCAACTCGCTGCCCGCCATCTGCGGCCGCGTCTGCCCGCAGGAAACCCAGTGCGAGGAAAAGTGCGTGCGCGGCATAAAGGGCGAACCGGTCGGCATCGGCCGGCTGGAACGCTTCGTCGCCGATTACGCCATGGCGCATGACTGCGCCGCAGTCGAGGTCGCACCGGATAACGGCAAAAAGGTCGCCGTGATCGGCTCCGGTCCGGCCGGCGTCACCTGCGCGGGCGATTTGGCCAAACTCGGCTACACCGTCACCATATTCGAGGCGCTGCATACTCCCGGCGGCGTGCTCTCCTACGGCATACCCGAATTCCGCCTGCCCAAGGCGCTGGTGCGCCGCGAGATCGAGGGCGTGTGCGCGCTTGGCGTGGAGCTTAAAACCAATATGGTGGTGGGCAAGTTCTGTTCGCTCGACGAGCTCATGCAGGAAGAAGGCTACAGCGCTATCTTCATCGGCACAGGCGCAGGGCTGCCCAGCTTCATGCACATCCCGGGCGAAAACCTTTCCGGCGTGTACAGCGCCAACGAGTTTCTCACCCGCATCAATCTGATGAAGGCATACAAGTTTCCCGATACGGATACCCCCGTCCGCGTGGGCAGATCCGTTGCGGTCGTTGGCGGCGGCAACGTCGCCATGGACGCGGCGCGCTGTGCCAAGCGCATGGGCGCGGAGCATGTCTATATCGTTTACCGCCGCGGCGAGGCTGAAATGCCCGCCCGCCGCGAGGAAGTGCATCACGCTATGGAAGAGGGCATCGACTTCCGCCTGCTGTGCAACCCCACCGCCATCCACGGGGATGACAAGGGCTTTGTCACCGCCATCGACTGCGTGGAGATGGAGCTTGGCGAGCCGGACGCCTCCGGACGCCGCCGCCCGGTTGTGAAACCCGACTCTGACTTTACGCTTGATGTGGATACGGTCGTCATCGCCATCGGGCAGTCGCCCAACCCCCTCATCCGCAACACCACCCCGGGTCTGAAGACCGAAAAATGGGGTGGCATCATCACCAACGAGCAAGGCGAAACCAGCCGCGAATACGTTTATGCCGGCGGCGACGCCGTTTCCGGCGCGGCAACGGTCATCCTCGCGATGGGCGCGGGCAAGATCGCCGCGGAAGCGATCCACAAAAAGCTGTCAAACTGATAGAGGTTGAATCATGGATCAAACAGGGGCGCTCATGCGCTCCTGTTTCGCAAAAGGATGGCGGGAAAGCATCGAGGACAGATAGGGAGGGAAAACGGAATGATGGCACAGAGGTTATCCCCGGGCGACACCATCGGAATCGTATGTCCGAGCCACGTCGCGGATGAAACGTATTATCGAGACGTCGTCGCAACCATCGAACAGAAGGGCTTCCGCGTAAAACTCGGCGCGAACATCTACAAAAACACCTACGGATACCTTGCGAGCGAGCAGGAGCGCGCCGACGATTTTAACCGGATGGTCGCGGACGACACGGTCAAGATGATCCTCTTTAGCGGCGGATATGGTGCCAACGAGATCCTTCCGCTGATCGATTACGAAGCCGTCGCCCGCCATCCCAAGCTGTACAGCAGCTACAGCGACGGCACGAACATCCTCAACGCCGTTTATGTAAAAACGGGGCTGGTCGTGCATTACGGCATCGGCGCGGGCGAGTTTCGGGACATGCAACCATATGATTACACGCAGTTTGAGGCGCATTTCATTCAGGGGAACGAGGCGCGCGCCTTGTGCGGAAACGGCGCGTGGAAAACCGTGCGCCCGGGCGTTTGCGAAGGGATACTCGTTGGCGGACATGTGGCGGTTTTCGCGTGGCAGCTCGGCGGGGCATATTTTAGGTATGACGCCAAAGA
>CAZJYV010000130.1:0-5486 GCA_964550295.1 uncultured Clostridium sp.
CTGCAACCTTGAAATCCATGTCGCCGAGGAAGTCCTCGAGGCCCTGAATATCGGTCATTACGGCGATGTTGCCGTTTTGAGAATCCTTGATGAGACCCATTGCCACGCCGGCGACCGGCTTTTTAAGCGGAACGCCAGCGTCCATGAGCGCCATCGTGCTGGCGCAGATGGATGCCTGCGATGTGGAACCGTTGGAGCTGATAACCTCGGACACGAGGCGCAGCGAGTACGGGAACTCCTCCTCGGAGGGAATCATCGAAAGCAGCGCGCGCTCGGCGAGCGCACCGTGGCCGATCTCACGACGGCCGGGGCTGCGAACGGGACGCGTTTCGCCTACGCTGTAAGGCGGCATGTTGTACTGGTGCATATAGCGCTTCTCGGTTTCCTCGCCGATGCCGTCGAGCGTTTGCCCGTCGCCCAGTGAACCGAGGGTAACGATGGTCAGCACCTGTGTCTGCCCGCGGGTGAACACCGCGCTGCCATGCGTACGGGGCAGCAGTCCGACCTCGGACCAGATGGGGCGGATCTGCTCCATACTGCGGCCGTCGGGACGAATGCCGTGGTTGATGATCTTGTCGCGCACAACTTCCTTGGTCAGGCTGTAGAGGATCGCGTCAACATCTTTGCCGGATTCCGGGAATTGCTCTGCGAAATGCTCGATGGTATCCTGCTTGACCTGCGCGTTGCGCTCTTCGCGTTCGCTCCTGTCAAACGTGTCGAGCGACCAAACAACCTTGTCAAACGCATAAGCGCGCACAAGCTCGACAAACTCGGGCGCAGGCTGGTAGATGTTGACTTCCATCTTGGGTTTGCCGACCTCGGCCTGCACTTGTTCGATGAAAGCGACGATGCCTTTAATATGTTCGTGCGCGAAAAGGATCGCGCCGAGCATCTCATCCTCGGACAGCTCGTTTGCACCGGCTTCCACCATCATGATGGCATCCTTCGTGCCGGCCACCGTCAAGGCAAGCCTGCTCTGTGCGCGCTGCGCGCCGTCCGGGTTGACGATGTATGCCCCGTCAATATAGCCGACGCTCACGGCGCCGGTCGGCCCCGCGAAGGGCGCGTCGCTGATGGCGAGCGCGGCGGAGGAACCGATCATGGCAAGCACATCGGGTTGAATGTCCTGATCGACGCTCATCACGGTTGCGATAACCTGAATGTCGTTATAGAAGCCCTTGGGGAACAGCGGGCGAAGCGGACGGTCGATCAGGCGCGAAGCCAGAATCGCCTTCTCCGACGGACGGCCTTCGCGCTTGATGAAGCCGCCGGGGATTTTGCCCACGCTGTACATCTTTTCTTCATACTCCACGCTCAGGGGGAGGAAATCCACGCCTGCGCGCGGCATCTTTGCGACGGTTGCGCACACGAGGAGCACAGTGTCACCGCATCGGACCAGCACCGATCCGCCAGCCTGCTCGGCGTACTTGCCGGTTTCTATACTCAGCGTACGGCCTGCCAGCTCCATTGAGAACTTTCTTTCCATTCTCTTTCTCCTTTGTTTCTTCTCATTTCATTATAACCAATTAATTATATCTTAAGTTGTCTGAAATTGCATCAAATTTTTAGTAATTGCCGCTTGTGTCCGTTGTGAACCGATATACACGTTATGCAAATACCATTTGACATCCCCGCCGCGAACAGTTATAGTATATCGGTATTGTTGAATATTGTTTGCGGCTCTGTCCGCAAAGCGTTCCCGAGTAGAGAATGTCGCTTCTGGTAAGTCGTATTTTATGATACAGCCATCCGCATGAAGGCGGGCGGCCAAGCTGAGCTTTCCGGCTCAGAGCATAGAATACTGCTGCCGCATAATGACAAACCCCCAAGGCTTTGCATTATCAGCAAGCCTTGTTTTTTTGCAAACGGATAGATGGAAATCTAAATTATAACCGACCGGAAAAGAAAGAAAAACCATTGGAATACGCAAAATTGCTGTCAAAAGACATGCAAAACACCCTGAACGAGGCAGGCTATACATCGCCTACGCCCATTCAGGAGCAGACGCTCGCGTCGCTGCTGGACAAAAAAGACCTCGTTGGCATCGCGCAAACAGGCACGGGTAAAACCGCCGCGTTCGCGGTACCCGTTATCGAGCGCGTGTTCAGCGACAACAAAAAAGTGCAGGCGCTTATCCTGTGCCCCACACGCGAACTCGCGATTCAGACGACCGAAGTGTTCCGCAAGCTTTCGGCACACAAATCGCTTCGAACCGTCAGCATCTACGGCGGCCAGTCGCCCAACGTGCAGATCAACGCCCTGCGCGCCGGCGCGCAGATCGTCGTTGGCACGCCCGGCCGGGTCAAGGACCTGATTGGACGCAACGTGCTCAAACTGCAGAACGTCCGCATCGCCATCCTTGACGAAGCCGACGAAATGCTCGATTTCGGTTTCCTGCCCGACATCAAGGACATTATGTCCTATATCACGGCGCAGCACCAGACGATGCTTTTCTCCGCAACGATGAACCCGGACGTCGCCAAGATCGCGGAGCAGTTCCTCACCGATCCCATCCGTGTACAAGTCGGTGCGCGCAACGAACCCGTGAAAACGGTTTCGCAAACCTTCATCTCAACGGATGAACAAATGAAGGCAGGCACGGTCAAGTACATCCTGCGCGAAGCCAATCCGCGCCTGACACTTGTGTTCTGCAACACGCGAAGCCGCGTCAAACATCTGACGGCTGCGCTCATCAAGCAGGGCATCGCCTCCTCCTGCCTGCACGGCGACCTGAGCCAGAGCCAGAGGGACAGCATCATGCGCGACTTCAGGAGCGCAAGAAGCACCGTGCTCGTGGCTACGGACGTTGCGGCGCGCGGAATCGACGTGATGGATATCGACCTCGTCATCAACTACGATGTTCCCGATAAGCCGGAATACTATGTGCACCGCATCGGCCGCACGGGCAGGGCGGGTCACAAGGGTCTCGCCTGCACACTCGTGAGCGAGCGCGACAAATCGCGCATCCTCGAGATCAAGCGGCGCTATAAAATTGTGGAATCTGTATAAAGCAAAACGCAAGCCCCCAAGCAGGGGGCTTGTTTTTTATCAAGCATTTATCAGGAAAAACCCTTTCGCAAAAACTCAAACAAAAGATCAAGGCGCTTTTCAATTTCCTCAGGCTCGGGGGTTTCGTTTTCGTCAAACAGGATGTCATAATAATGCGTCATCGTAAAAGAGATTACGCGCGTGATGAAATCCATGGGAAACTCGCCCGGGGGGTTTCTAGCGTCAAAGCCAAGTTTCACAACCTTTGCTAAGGAAGCGCCGACTTCCGGCAGGTATTTTTTTTCAAATTCCTCCCGCACCGCGCCGCTGTCCTTGGCGAACTGCGATCCGAATCGGTACAGCTCCGGATGCTCGCGCATGAATGCCGTTCCGGCCTTCGCCTGCGCCTTCATCAGGTCAAAAAAATCGGAGTTCTCCGCGCGGATACTTTCCATCATGCGTGTGAAATACGATTGCTTGATTTGGATCATCTGCTCGATTATGGTGAAATACAGCCCCTTTTTATCCTTGAAATAGTGATAGAAGGTGCCTTTCGATGTGCCGGAGTTTTTGATGATCCGGTTGACCGACGCGGTGTCGTAACTGTGTTCCCCGAACTCAAGCACCGCCGCGCCGATGATATCATCCCTCTTTGACATTACTCTTCCTCTTCCAGCGTCGTCTGCGTCTTTTTCTTATGCCTATCCCTAATATTGTTCCAGATTTTCAACTTCAAATAGCCCAGTACAACCACTGCCACCACGATGAGAACCCACCAATACCATGCCATGCCGCCACCTCCCTTCCATTCAGCTTTACCGGTTGTTTTTATGAACGCGTGCGTTCGCTATTGTAATCCCTTTCGGATGCGAGGCCGGAGCGCTGCAAAAACGATGATGCATACCGCGAGGATGATCGCCACGTGCAGCAGCAGCGTCGGCCAGTCCCCGCCGCCAGTGAGAATCAGGTCGTTTGCACGATACGCCCAGTAGAAAGGCGACCAGTACAGGCAGAATTGCCACTTTTCGGGGAGCATCTCGTACCCGATTATCGAGCCGAGCATCGGCATGAACATCAATTTCACACTGCCCGCGGCCTCCATCACATCGCTGCTATTCAAACCCTGCAGGAAGCCGATCATCAAGCTCAGCACAGTCAGCGAGGCGATGACAAGGAGTGCTTGACCAAAATTGACATCCGTAAACCCGGTAATCAGAATACAGGCAGCGGACATCACCACGGCGAAAATCAAACCAACTATACTTTTTCCGAGGATAAAGGCGGTGCGCGGCAGCGGCGTCACATTGACTGCCGATACGGTATGGTCCATTTTTTCCTCAAGTATGTTCAGCGCGATAATCATACCGGCGAACACGGAAACAAAGAGCAGCAACGCGTTCACCATGAGTTTTTTTAAAGGAGGAACCGTCCTGCCGAACTCCGAAATCTCGGAATGGGCATTCTCCAGTTCAGCACCAGATTCAAACAGAACGTTGATGAGTTTTGCATAGTCAACAAGCGATTCGGATTCGTTCCCCTGCACAAGAATGACGGACGCACCGTTTTCCTCTACGATGCCGAAAACGCTGTCCCTGCGTCCGACCCGTTCTTCAACGGCTTCCGAGCTGCTCAAAAGCTCAACGTTCGCAAACCGATCGAAAAATGCCGCGCGCGCGGCGTCTCCCTCCACCATAACGACGTTCACGGTGGTGTCATTGATGCTCGGTATAATGAGATTGATGCCGATTGCGAAAACCAAGGGGAAAACGATGATGAACAGCGCGATCGCATCATGCGAATTCACTTTAATATCCCTGATAAAAACAGCCCATATTTTCTTCAACATGCAAACACCTTCCTTACGCGCCCAACGTTTTCTTAAAACGGGCTTCGGTCAGAACAAAGAGGATGCCGCCCATCGCGAGGAATCCGCCTGCGGCAAACAGAGCGTATATCGCACTGCCGCCCGGTGTTACGATTTCCCGGAAACCCTCGATGATGAAATAAGATGGAATCAGCTTCACCCAAAGGGGTTCCCACTCCGGCAGAAAATACGAAACGCTCGGGATCGCCATGAGGATGAGTGCACAGAATATCACGCCGAACGCCTGAGTAAAATCCTTGTAAAAACTCGCGAGCAGCAAGCCGAGCGCCGAAGCGAAGAAGCAGCTTGTGAGCTGAAGCAGCAACAGCAACGCATAATTGATACGAAACCCGAGCACAGGCAGTGTGACGACAAGGGTTGAGAAAACACCGGTCAGCAGAATCACCATGATTTTGCTCATCAGATACCGCCATACGGAAGATGCAGAAACCGCGTATGCGCTGATAACACCCTCCTTTTTATCGAGGAACACATAGGCCGCCATGATGAACATGCCCATCAGGCTGCTGTTGAAGGCCAGCATGGGGGGCAGCGCGTTTTCCCGATCGTTCAGCGGGCTTACGCTGCCGTTGAGCGTTTGAACCGGCTGGGCGTCAAAGCGCTGTTGCAGCAC
>CAZJYV010000131.1:0-5414 GCA_964550295.1 uncultured Clostridium sp.
TCAATGTGCTGGCAAACCTGCGTGGGGTAGTAAATATCGAGGTAATCGTACTGGACGAGCTCGTAGAAAATTTCGCCGCTATCGTCCTTGACCAGAAGCGCATCGGCGGTGATATTGCCGGTGTCGTGTTCAAGTTCGATACGGGCTGCAACGGTGTTGGTATCGGACTGGATGTACTCGATCCTATCCACAAAGTCGGGGAAGGCTTTAACGAACTTTCTAATCGCAATCTGCGCGGTGGCGGTCGTGGAGTAAATCGTCACCGTACCGGTTTCCAACTTGGCGAGTTCGTAGAGTTCATCCATCGACATATTGTTGTAGTCAGGCTCATCAGGTGCCTGCGTGTTCGTAACGGCGTTCTCCTGCGTGACCGATGGGCTGCTGTCGACGCCTGCGGTGTCGCTGGGAACAGCTGTGTTGCAGCCGGTTAAAGCGAACGAGGCTAACATCAGAACAAGTAGACAGGTAATTAAATTTTTTGCTTTCATGGTTGCGTTTTCCTTCCTTAATGTTGGCCCCGCCCTTAAAAAGGTGTGCAAAACTCCGCCTGATGGTATGCGGTTGCGTACTGAATCAGGTGGCAGATGTTCTTATATACGCGTTCATCTTCTCAGGATGAGGTGTGATGTATCCAATATTGCAACAGCGGGCGGCTGTGTGCCGCCCGCTGTATCGGAATGTCGCTTAATAAGTCGGATACCAGAGATCAACGGGGATGCCTGCCATAATGGCGTCCTTGATGAGCTGGAGGGGTTCCGGATCGCCGTCATCATACTTCACCTCGGTGAGGTCGGGATCAACAGCGTCCTTCATGGAGATCTCGTTGGCGAGGAAGCCGTCCCCGTTGGGCGTAAGCAGGTCGATCGCGGGGATGGTCAGCGTCGTACCGTCCTCATAAACCACATAAACCTCATAGGTTTCCGCCAACGGACGGATGAAGAAGTTGAATACATACAGGCCGCCCTTGCCGGGATCCCATACGGTGACGGCGCTGCCGTCCTCGTTGATGAGGTTCGGAATCATGTTCTTGTACATGGCGTAGTCGCCGCCGGTCTCATAGAGGTAGAACTCGGTGATGCCCTTGCCGGTCTTGTTCTTGATCTCAAGCCCGAGGATCATATAGCCGGGATAAAAATTATCCGTGGTCTTGCCCAGCGCCCGGACTTCGGCGAGCGCGGTGAGGTCTTCCTCTTCGGAAGCTTCCTGCTCCCAGGTGGAGGGGTCAACGCCGTCCTTGAGGGAGAGCTTATCGTTGTCCGCAATGGTGAGAGCGGCCCATGTGGCGTTCGTGCCATCCGCGAACTCAACATACAGGTCGTAGGTGGCGGCGACTTCGCGCACGATGTAGGCAAAAATCTGATAGTGCGTTTCGTCGGCGTCGTTGTCTTTATCGATCCATTCCACGGGGCAGAGGCTGTTGCCTTTTTCCGCGGCTCCGGTGGGATAGAGGTACAGTCCGGAAATGGTAACACCTGTTTTGTTCTTGAACAGGATGGACAAGGGAACATAGGTGACTTCCGTCACGGGAGGTTCGGTTGTAACAGGCGCTTCGGTCGGCGCGACGGTTGCAGCCGGCGCTTCCGTTGCAACGGGGGCGGCCTCGGTGTTGGTCGGCTCTTCGGTATTGGCGGGCTCTTCTGTTTGACAGCCAACCAAGGCCAAAGCCATCAACAGCACCAAGAGCATTGCTAACAGCTTTTTCATAATGGTTCCTCCTGTTTGATTTATGTTCGTCCCCGCGTTGGTTTACCGCGGAGTTGATACACGGTTTTACTGCCTGTCGAGGCAGGTTATGCTTCCATCCGTATCAATGATGAAGCGTACGGTTTCATGTGCGCTGGCGGGCAGGGAAGGCAGCTCCCTGTTTTCCGTACACAGCACGGTCGGAACGTATTTTTGCACCATGTCGATCACGAATGCTGCCGGCCGTTCCTTTTTGGGCGAGGTGTCATTCTGGCAGGAAATGACCGCGTAGGCCGGCGCAAGGCGGCGAATCAGGTTTTCCGTCATGGATTTTTCGTCGCCGTGGTGGGGAAGCTTGAGGATGTCGCAGTGCCGCTGCCCGCTTTCCTCCCAGTAGGAGGCGTAGGAGTCGCCCGTGAGCAGAATACTCCTGCCCGCGTAATCGAGCCGAGCGATCAGACTCGAGCAGTTGCGCTCCTTGGAAACGGCATAAAGATCGTCGTAAAGCGGCCTTTTACCCAGATACAGCGCGTTGAAGACCTGTCTTTGGCGTTCAATCAGGCTTTGATCCGGCAGGAACACCGTCAGATCGAGCGCATCGCACAGCACTTCTTTTTCGCTGACGGCTTCAACGCACACGCAGCCCTTTTCATGTGCAAAATCGATCACATCACGGAACAGATTGAGCGCATCGCACAGACCGATGACGGTCTTCTCGTCGCATTCCGGGGCGCAGATCCATTGTGCGTTCTCAGGCGGGAGATACAGCGCCATGAGCCGCCTTACGGGGATATGGTGCAGGATCATAAGGGCGCCGCCCACATGGTCGAAATGGAGGTGGCTGATGACCATCAGATCGATATGGTCGATCCGCTCCTTTATCAGGTAGTTGACGGCGTGCCGCCGTTTTGATCCTTTTGTGAACTCAACGTGGGGCCGCCCGCAATCCACCAGGATAACGTAATCTTCCCGTCCGGGTCTTGCCGCGCGCACAAGGATCGCATCCCCGTCGCCGACATTGATAAAGTCGAGTTTCAGCATATCCGATGCGGGCGTTATTTCGCCCTATCCTCCATACGCATGTGTTTTCTGAACATCAGCAGCGTGAAGGCGGAGCCGCTCACGAGGCCGACCGGTACGAGCATGAGGTAAAAGTAGAAGAATATCCGGATGCTCTCTCCGTCTGCCAGCAGCGCCATTGTGATGAGGATCGCGGCAGCCATAACGATGAGCCACAGGTAAGCCGCGGGAACGATGCGCCTGTCCTTGATTACATACCACAGAGAACAGCAGACGATGGTACCTGCCAAGCCCGGAATGACGCTTTCAAACAAGTTGCGCACCGATGCGGAATATGCGGCGAAAGCAGTCTCCAGCACATCGATCAGGAAAAAATACAGCACGCCGTAGACGACGGCGAACAGCAGGCTCAGACAGAAGGAATAGAGGAATACCGCGCTCTTGGGTTTGCCCTCCTGTGTGAGGAAAAGCGCCGCCCAGAAGCGGTCGAGTTTTGTTCTCAGGCTGGTTTCGTTGTTGGTTCCCGCCATTTCGGCTCCTTCATACAGTCCCGCAGCGCGGTGAAACGCCGCGGGACCGTGCTGCTTCATTTCTTACGCGCTGGGCGCAAGGTTTCTCCAGTAGATCCAGTAGGCCTTCACATCGGGGTAGATCTGGTAGATTTCCTCGAAGTCGGGGCTCTTGAGGTTCACTTCTTCCGCGGAGTAAGGGGTTTGGTCGAATATGAAGTCGCTGCGAACGCTCCATTTACCGATGGCGTTGAACGCGGAGAGGCAGCCGCTCTGGCCGTCTTCGCCGCCAAGCTCATAGAGGATGAACAGCCTTGCGCCTGCCGGATTATCGCATCCGCTCGTTACATAAATGTAGTCGCAGGCTAGGAACGCGGTGTAGGGCTGCAAACCCGTCACCCAGTTGATCGTCAGACCGTTGTTCACGTTATCCAGCTTGCTGCCCGAGCAAAGGCCGAGGGTCGGGCCGTTGAGGGATTCGTCCACGGCGGAAACGACTTGGTCGCCGTCATCCAGCTCAGTGATGGTCATCTGCGTGAAACGCCAGAACAATTCAGCGCCGCCGTTGTTCTCGGGAAATTCCATCATGCCGGCGGTGTTTTGGAGATGATCCATGTACGTATAAACGAGCGGTTCACCATATTGCGCCTCATATTGGGCGGCAATCGCATCCCCGTCGATGATCAGCTGCGCCCACAAGGCCGCGTAGGAAGGCGAGGTGATATCCTTTGTGTAGATCGTCCAGAACTGGGTGCTGCTGCCGGAAGCGTCCACGAAGGATTCCGTTTCGACGTTGTAACCTTCAACGATGTCCCACCAGCTTCCAATCGGGCATCCGTCGGGGTACATTTCGGTGTTGTAATACCACGGGCTGTAAGTCGCATAGATTGGCATGCCGTATTTGAGCAGCGACTCATCCACGAACCCGCATACCGCCGCAGGGTAATAAACGTCAAGGTAATCGTATTGAACGAGCTCGTAGTAGACTTCACCGCTGTTATCCTTGACCTGCAGCACGTCGGCGTTGATGTTGCCGGTGTCGTGCTCGGTCTCGATGCGATCCGCTACTGTGTCGGTGTCGGATTCGATGAACTCAATCCTGTCCGCAAGGTCAGGGAAGGTTTTGATGAATTTTTTGACCGCAGTCTGCGCGGCGGTGGTCGTGGAGTAAACTTTGATGACGCCAGGCTCAAGCAAGGCAAGCTGGTAAAGCTCCTCCATCGACATGTTGTTGTAATCGGGCTGGTCGGGTGCTTGCGTGTCCGCGACGGCGCTGCTTTCCGTAGCGGCGGGGCTGCTGTCCGTGCCGGTGGTTTCGCTGGGCGCGGACGTGCCGCAGCCGGCAAAGGCGGACACTGCAAACAGCAGGACGAGCAGGCAGGCAATCAACTTCTTTATTTTCATGGTTGCGTTTTCCTCCTCTTTCATGATGGGTTCCGCTCTTCAAAAGGGCGGGTGAGGGCTCAAGCCTGATGGGACACGATGGCGTACTTGATCAGGCGGCCGGTTTGCTTGTTATACACGTTCATCTTTTCGGGATGAAGCACGGTGTATATTTTTTGATTCATTTCGTAGTCCCCGAGGCCGAGTTGGATAGCAAGGAACTCCGCGCTGCCCACTGTGAGGGTCACGAGGGTTTCGCTGCCCGCAGGTTGGTTCGCGTAAACACTTGCCTCGATTGCGTGCGGATGCTCGATTCGCTCAGTCGATAATTCAATCATTTCAGGCCGCACGCCCAGCACGCAGTCGAATTCTTCCTTCAGCGGGCACTCTTCGTCCATCTTCATGTCGGATTTCGGGAACGTATATTCGCCGAATTCACTCCGCACGCGCAGCGTATCGCCATCGAATACCGCTTTACCATTGATGAAATTGATGCGCGGGTTGCCGATGAAATCCGCCGCGTCGAGATCGATGGGGTTCGTGTAGATGCCAAGCGGCGTATCCACCTGGGAGATGATGCCTTCCTTAAACAGGGCGATCTTTGTGGACATCGTCAGTGCTTCGACCTGATCGTGCGTAACGTAGATGATGGTGGTTCCGGATTCTTTATGCAGGCGCTTGAGCTCCGCGCGCATGTCGATGCGAAGCCTTGCGTCGAGGTTGGAAAGCGGCTCGTCGAGCAGCAGCAGCTTGGGACCTGTCGCGATGGCGCGCGCGATTGCAACGCGCTGCTGCTGGCCGCCTGACAGCTCGTTGGGG
>CAZJYV010000132.1:0-5403 GCA_964550295.1 uncultured Clostridium sp.
AGTCACGCTCATCGGCTGCCCGAAGCTTGACGATGTGGATTATTCCGAAAAACTCACCGCCATCATCGCCAGAAACAACATCAAAAGCGTGACGGTCGTGCGCATGGAGGTTCCCTGCTGCGGCGGCATCGAACACGCGGTCAAAAAGGCGCTTCAGGCAAGCGGCAAATTCATCCCCTGGCAGGTTGTGACCATTTCGACCGACGGCGAAATTCGGGATTGACAGGGGGTAAGGACATGATTGAAAATGTGTATAAGCTTACATTGACCAATGAGAAGACCGTTGAAAAGGTTCTTCTGGATGAAAACCTGCACTACATGCACATGGTATTCAACCGGGGCGAGGGCTTGCCCGAACATCATGCCAACGCGAACGTATATATGACGGTCGTGCGGGGTACGCTCTCTATCGCGCTCGATGAGCAGGAGGCGCATGAATACGAAGCGGGAACCCTGCTCAAAATACCGTTTCAGACCAGAATGAACGTGAAAAACCTGCGCGAGGAAACGCTGGAACTGATTGTTGTGAAAGCGCCCGCGCCCAAAATCTAAACAAAATAAGGAGGATGAACCATGAAACTTTACAGGTGCGTTCCTTGCGGCTACGTGTACGACCCCCAGGTGGGTGATCCGGACAGCGGTATCGAGCCGGGCACAGCTTTTGAGGACCTGCCCGCGGACTGGCATTGCCCGATCTGCTATGTGGGCAAGGAAGATTTTGAGCCCATCGGGGATTAAAGTAGAAAACAGGAGGATTCATTATGAGCATGTTCTGCTATCAGTGTCAGGAGACCGCCGGCAACAAGGGTTGCACCATCCGCGGCGTGTGCGGTAAAAGCGAGGATGTCGCAAAGCTTCAGGATCTGTTGATCTATACGCTCAGAGGGCTTTCGGAAGTCGTGCTCAAAAGCGGGCGGGATGTCCCGTCGCTCGGCGGCGTGAACCACGAGGTGATCAACAGTTTGTTTATGACCATCACCAACTGCAACTTCGACGCCGATGCGATCGAGGCGCAGATTGTACGGATGATCGGCCTGCGCGATGAGCTCGCAAAGGGCCTGAATGCCGCCAACCTTTCCTGCGCGGCAACCTTCCAAGTGAGCGGGCGGGACGATATGTTGAAGTTGGCGCCCGAAATCGGTGTGCTGTCCACCGAAAACGAGGATGTGCGGTCCCTGCGTGAGATGATCACCTACGGGCTCAAGGGCATGGCCGCCTATGCGGAGCATGCGCGCAACATCGGTCTTGAGGACCCCGCCATCTACGCGTTCCTTTATAAAGCGCAAGCCGCCATGCTTGACGATACGCTCGGCGCGGCCGAACTTGTTGCCCTCACGCTTGAAACGGGCGAATACGGCGTAAAGACCATGGCGCTGCTCGACCAGGCGAACACCTCGCGTTACGGCAAGCCGGAGATCACCAAGGTCAACATCGGCGTGCGCGGCAATCCGGCGATCCTCATCTCCGGTCACGACCTGACGGTGCTCGAACAACTGCTCGAACAAACCAAGGGAACGGGCGTGGATGTTTATACGCACGGCGAGATGCTGCCCGCGCATTATTATCCCCTCTTCCACAAATACGATAACCTCGTAGGCAATTACGGCAACGCGTGGTGGAAGCAGCTGACCGAGTTCGGCCCCTTCCACGGCCCGGTTTTGTTTACCACAAACTGCATCGTTCCCCCGAGGGATGAGGAAATCAGGAAGCGCATCTTCACAACCTGTTCGGCGGGCTTCCCCGGATGTCCGCACATCGACGCCGGAGCGGACGGCAAACGGGATTTTTCCGCGATCATCGCGCTTGCTAAAACCCTGCCCGCGCCGGAAGAAATCGAAAACGGCGAAATCATCGGCGGCTTCGCGCACGACCAGGTCATGGCGCTTGCGGATAAAGTGATCGACGCAGTGAAGTCCGGCGCGATCAAAAAGTTCTTCGTCATGGCGGGCTGCGACGGCAGGATGAAAAACCGCGAATACTATGAGGAATTTGCAAAGCGCCTGCCCAATGATACGGTGATCCTCACCGCGGGCTGCGCGAAGTACCGCTACAACAAGCTCGGTCTCGGCGACATCGGCGGCATCCCCCGCGTGCTTGACGCAGGCCAGTGCAACGATTCCTACTCGCTTGCCGTCATCGCCCTCAAGCTCAAGGAAGCGTTCGGGCTGGATGATATCAACCAGCTGCCCATCGCCTTCAACATCGCCTGGTATGAGCAGAAGGCTGTCATCGTGCTGCTCGCACTGCTGTACCTTGGCGTCAAGAACATTCACCTCGGGCCGACGCTCCCCGGTTTCCTCTCGCCCAACGTGGCAAAGGTCTTGGTCGAAACATTCGGCATCGCGGGCATCGGCACCGCCGAGGACGACGTCGAGCTGTTCATGGCGTAACAGGCGTGGCCTTTACAATGCAAACAACCCGATAACCCATTCGTTGGATCAAAAGCCCCCCGGCATCGCCGGAGGGCTTTATCGACTGGTTTCAACCATGTGATGCGGGTATCTTGAACCCCTCGGCGCGGTGCGGATCAATGGCAGTGACAATCCCCGCCATGCGCACAGTGACCGTTTTCTTCAGCATGATGCTCGCCCTGGTGGCTGCAGGATGCTTCGGGATCATAGGCGAGTGCGCCTTTTAAAAACGCCTCTACCACCTCGTCCGCACGTCCCTGAACGCCGCCGTAGACCGCGATGCCCGCCTCATCGAGCGCGCGTCTCGCGCCGCCGCCGATGCCGCCGCAGATAAGCGTATCCGCGCCGATCTTCTTGAGCAGATCCGCAAGCGCGCCGTGACCGCTGCCGTTTGTGTTGACGACGGTTGCAATCTGCACCGCTCCCTCCGCCACATCATACACCTTAAAGCGCTCCGCATGACCAAAATGCTGGAACACTTTTTCCCCTTCATAAGGAACCGCAATCCGCATATTCATCCTCCTTCTTTCAACAGGCCATTTACCTCAAGCACATAAGGACAGTTCAGCCGTCCGCATGTATGACAGATGCCGTTTATGCTTTCAGTATACCGCATATCCGGCATATGTCAATAACAGATTTGACTTATCCCTAAAAACACCTATAATGGGTATATGTTCTCAGGAGGTATACGCATGAGCCTTGCCGACTATTTTCCGATATGGAACCAACTGAACGAGGCAGAACGCGAAACGCTGCGCAATGCCGCCCAAAAACGCTTTGCCGCAAAGGGAACGCTGCTGCACAACGGCTCGGCGGACTGTGTCGGCCTGTTTTTGATCCGTTCGGGACAGCTGCGCGCGTTCATTTTATCCGACGAGGGGCGCGAAGTGACGCTTTATCGGCTTTTTGAGCGGGATATCTGCCTGTTTTCCGCCTCATGCATGATGGCGAGCATCCAGTTTGAAATCACGATCGAAGCTGAGAAGGATTCCGAATTGTGGATCATTCCGGCGGAAACCTATAAAAAATTGATGGAGCGCTCCGCCGTACTCGCCAATTATACAAACGAAATCATGGCCTCGCGCTTTTCGGAAGTGATGTGGCTCATCGAGCAGATCATGTGGAAAAGCATGGATAAACGCCTGGCCGCGTTCCTTCTTTCGGAAAGCGCGCTGGAGCAGGCGGATACGCTGCGCCTCACGCACGAGCGCATCGCCAATCACCTGGGCACGGCGCGCGAGGTGGTCACACGGATGCTGCGCTACTTCCAGGCGGAAGGATTTGTGGAACTGACGCGGGGTGAGATTACGCTGATCGATCGAAAACAACTGCAAACCCTTGCCGGTTAACCGTTTGCGCAAACAGGCGCCATCCGTCATGACGGATGGCGCCTGTTCATCAGGGGGGGATTATGCAAGGAGGGCCAGAATCTGGTTTTTCGGGATGGCGCCAACGGCCTTATTGACGACTTTGCCTTCCTTGACCACGAGCAAAGTGGGGATGCTCATGACGTTGAAGGTTGCGGCAAGTTCATTCTGCTCATCCACGTTGACCTTGCCAACCTTGATTTCGGATGATTCTTCGGCGATCTCATCGATCACGGGGGACACCATCCTGCACGGGCCGCACCAACTTGCCCAGAAATCGAGGAGCACAGGCTTTGTGCTTTGAAGCACTTCCTTGTTGAAGTTGTCTTTGGTTATTGTTATGACTGACATGCTTTTTTCCTCCTGCATTATAAATGGTTAAAATGAGAGTGCGCCCATCGGGCATAACTTCACGCATTTACCGCAGCCCACGCACTTGTCGTGGTTGACCTCGGGTGCGGAAAAGCCATTCTGGCTGAGGGCTTCTGTTGGGCAGACCCGCAGCGACGGACATTTGTGATTCTGCGGGCAGCGCGCCTTGATGACTGTGACCACTTTACCTGTTCCATCTTCTTTCGCCTTGCTTCTTAAATCAAAAATCATCGCTGTCGTCCTTCCCTTTGATGAATTCATTATATTCCAAACAAAAAAACACATCCGTGATAAACTCACAGTTGCGCCGGGGTTTATTCCCTTTTCGGGCGAATATGCCGTTTGTGCCAATCGCTTCAGCGGGCTGATTGCGCTTTTATAAATATTTTATCACGTTACGGATTGTCAGGTACAAACCCGAGTTTTGATAAATAAAGGTTGGTAATGAATGATTCCTCCCCTATCTGAGACACGGTAATTTGCCCCTCCATTACCCCTTCTTCTGAATCGTTACCTGTTTGCTTTGTGAGATGCGCCGTGAACGTATACGCGATTGTATCATCCGCTTCCGAATATTCTGCGAAATCATACTTGTTCGGTACAATTGAAAACCCATTTTCGCAGGCAAGTCTGTCGTATTTGATGATATCACGGTTCAGTATCATCACGTTATAAAACTCATCGCTTACATAATCTTTAACAGGGTCATAATAATGATTGATGGCATCAGCCATTGCTTGCTCGCGATCGGTTGACTGTGAATGATCATTCACAAATTCAATCCATTTGTCATACCGATCATCATAATTCGTCGTCAAGTAAACAGTAAGGAAAGCCTCTTTTACATCAATCTTGTCAGCATTGTTTTGATATTGGCATCCCAACACGCCTAAACTTATAGAAAGTATCAATAAAACGAAAATCAGAGAACGATGTATTGATCCTTTTTTCATTCTCAACGCTTCCTCGCTTTGACTTTACTGCTGTCACTATAGCCGCTCAAGGGCAGCGCGTCAAGGGACACGCTTCATTGACCGCACCGTCAACCCGTGGCTTCGCGCTTGGCTGTATCATAGCGCGAGAGAAAAGATCATCCTGGGAGAAGTACGCAAAAACACACAGCGTTAGCTGTGTGTTTCTGCATGGTATCCGGCGGCTACCTATTTTCCCGGGCCGTCGCCAGCCAAGTATCTTCGGCGTATGAGGGCTTAACTTCTGTGTTCGGTATGGGAACAGGTGGGACCCCTCAG
>CAZJYV010000133.1:0-5395 GCA_964550295.1 uncultured Clostridium sp.
TCATCGTCCTCGACGGCATCGAGGATCCGCGCACACCGCGCTTCTGAGGATGGAGCCGAGGTTATGCGGATCCTCGATGCCGTCGAGGACGATGATGAAGGGTTTTTCGTTTTTAGCCTTGGCGGCGTTGAGCATATCCGAAAGCTCGCAGTACTCCACGCCCGGCACCTGCGCCACAATGCCCTGATGGTTGCCGGTTTTTCCGCCGTGGCCGAAGGGCATGCACAGCTCGTCCAGCTTGGCGCGCTCCACCTCATCCACACGGATGTTGCGGTCCCGCGCGAGGTTGATGATCTCGCGCAGCGAGCCGTCCGGTTCTTTGGAAACGAGGATCTTATCGATGCTGCGCTCGCTCTTGATCGCCTCGCGCGCGGCGTTGCGGCCGATCACCAGGTAGGGAAGCTCGTCCCTCGAAGCATCCTCGCGCTCCGCAGGCGCTGTGGACGGGGTGTTCCGCGCGGTTTTATCATACTTTACGCTCTTGTCGAACTTGTTGGTTCGGTCGTTCTTTTCGTACTTTGCGCCCCTGTCGGAATTGTTGTATTTCGCCGCGCCGCGCCCATAGGAACCTTCGCGGCGATCGCCTTCCGGCTTACGGTAATCCGGCTTGCCGTCCTTTGAGTAGCGCTTGTCTCCCTGATTGGTCGCGCCGTCGTTGGTGCGGGGCTTGTAGCCGTCGCGGTTCGCGCCGTCGTTATAGCGGGGCTTGTAGCCGTCGCGGTTCGCGCCGTCGTTGGAGCGGGGCTTGTAGCCGTCGCGGTTCGCGCCGTCGTTGGAGCGGGGCGCATAACCGTCCCGCTTTGCGCCGTCGTTGGAGCGGGGCGCATAACCGTCCCGCTTTGCACCGTCGTTATAGCGGGGCTTGTAGCCGTCGCGGTTCGCGCCGTCGTTGGAGCGGGGCTTGTAGCCGCCGCGGTTTGCGCTGTCGTTCCCAACTGATTTGACATTCCTGTCGCTGTGGTAGACCGGCTGTCCGTCGCGGAACGTCGTGGGCGTTCCTTCGCGCCTGGCTCCGCCGTCCTTGTGGTATCCGCCTGATTTCTTTTCGTAAGCCATCTTTTTCTCCTTATATCAAGCGCTCTACCGCTTGTTGAATGGTTTCGTCGGAAGCGCCCGCGCCTGCAAGCGCAAGCAGCTCCCTGTGGATCATCGCCGCTTCATCCGGCCGCCCGCAGCTCATTGTTCCCTCCGTGCAGCCGGAGGATACGCAGTTGGGCCCCGCTTCCCTAAAAATGGCCGGCGCTTCGCGCATGCACATGCCGAGCATCGCCCACGACAGGGTGCGGATCTCCCATTGCGCCCGCGCGCAGCAGCGCAGGGAAAAATAATGCAAAAGCTCCCGCGCGTTCATCGTGAACACCATGCGCGTTTCCGCGGCGTTGGGCAGCACAAAGCGCGCATCCTCCGCCGGTATGCCCTGATCGAGCCAATACCGGTAAAAATCCTGCATCGTTTCCATCTGCCGCTCGAACGCGGCACAAGCCTCCGCCCCCAGCTTTGTGATCGACGGAGGCACGACATAGGCGGATTCCTCCTTGCGCACATAGCGCTGGCTCTGCACCGAAAAGCTGGCGATCCTGTGGCGCGTGATCTGCGCGAGCAGCGCGCGGGAAACGCCCTGCACGCCGAAGGTGAACGAGGCGTGTTCGACGGGGGACAGGTGGCCGAAGCCCATGAGCTTTTCGACAAACTTCTCCGATTTTCCCTCGACAGCCCCGCGCAGGGAAAGGATGTCGCTGTCGCTGTAACAAAGGCGCCCCGCGAGCGCGATCGTTTCCTGCGGATCGGGCGTGTGGGATAAAAGCCTGACGGCCAACTTGGTGGCGGGCATTACATGGTACCTCCCACTTGGATGATTGTGCGCATGAGCAGGGTCAGCCGTTCGTCCCGACCCGTCAGGTAAAGCAAGCCGATGAGCGCCTCGAGTCCCGTCGCCGTCCGATAATCGGAAACTTTGGCGTTCTTCGCCACGGTGCCCATGTGGGAGTTGCGCCCCCGCCTGTATACCGAAAGCTCATCCTCCGTCAGCAGGGGTTCTATAGCGCGAAAGGCCGCGGCTTGACCTGCCGCACACACGAGCTTCGCGCTGGCCAGATGCAGCTCGTGTACCCGCGCATCCGCGCGTTCGACGAGAAGCGTGCGTACATAAAGATCGTACACCGTATCCCCGATGTACGCGAGTGAAAGCGCCGGAGCCGTCATGGGGTCCCTTGGTTTCCCCTCGGGCAGCGACGCGTCAACGATAGCCCGCAGCGCGGGCGCGGCTTTCGTACTGTCTTCCATATTAATGGTATTATAACCGCGCCGCGGCGGCAATACAAGGGGCGGCCCCGCGCGGACGCCCGATTCCGGCTTTATATGGCGTCCGCAACGCCGGAAAAGCGCCTGCGCGCTGTTAACAAAGTGTGACGAATCAGACCCGCCGCGCCTTTCAATCTTGCAAAGAAAATGGAAAGATAGTAAAATAAGATGATTATGCGCCCGCAATGTCAAAATGCGCGGCCGGGAGGATATCCGTGAGTCTGTCACTTGAAGTTAAAAAGTTCGTCAATACCGAAAATACCGGAGCGTATGTTGACATACTTCTTCCGGCGCTCGAGCCGGTTCATGCCCCGAAAAAGGTGAAAACGCCCAAAACAATCGAAGCGGCGGCAGGCGTGGACGCTTCCGCACCAACCGAGCCTATTCCCGCGGAGGTCCCTGCTGCACCCGAAGCCGAGCGCGAAACGATGAAGCTCCATTACCTTGAGGCGGGCGAGGGCGAACCCCTGATCCTCGTCCACACCGTAGGCCAGTCCCTGTACACCTGGCGCAACGTGTTCGACAGGCTTTCCGCTTATTACCGCGTCATCGCCATCGACCTGCCGGGCCACGGCTACTCCTCCCGGGCGGAAACCTTCGGTTATACCGTCGAGGATTATGCCTTTGCTCTGCGCGCCTTTATGGATGAAATGCACATCCAAAGCGCGCATTTTGCCGCCTTCTCCCTGGGCTGCGCGTATGTCATGCGCCTTGCGGCGGACGCGCCTTCGCGCATCGGGCGCGTGGTGCTGCTTTCCCCCGGCGGGATCACGCCGGAAATGCCGCTTCCCATCCGCCTGATCGACAGCCCGGTTCTGGGCTTTGTCGCAAGCTTTCTTTACAACATGGGCACCGTTGAAAAGCTGCTCAACAACGCGGTGTTCGACCTGACCAACATCACGCCGGACGTCGTGGCGAACTATTACAGAACCGTGTGCGACACGCAGGCGCGGCGTGCGATCCGCATGTCCCTCCAGTATTTCGACGAGGAACCCATCCTGAACGCGCTGCGCGAAATTGACGCGCCCGTCCTGATTTTGCAGGGCAGTGAGGATAAATGGCACCCCGCGCAGCATAGCGCGGAAACGTACCACGCGTCGCTGCGCAACGCCGTCTCTGCCGCCGTTCGGAACGCAGGCCACCTCATGCATGAGGAAAAAGCCGACCGCGTCATCGCAGCCCTGCTCGAGTTTATCCCTGTGGTGATGCCCGCATGAAAAAAGGGGCGCGCGTTCTGCTGGCGCTGCTCGCGGGCGCGCTGGGGATCGTTTTCATCAGCATTTATCTGACACGGCACGCCTCCGACGGGGAGGCTTCCACTTCCGCGCTTGCAATCAGCGAGGTCATGACGAGCAACAAAGGCTCCGTCGCCGACCCGAACGGGGATTATCCCGACTGGATTGAATTTTATAACACCTCCGACGAGGAGCTGGACATCGGCGGCCTCGGCGCGAGCGACGATGTGACCGCGGGCGTCAAGTATGTGTTCCCCGCGGGTACGCGTGTGCCCGCGAACGGCTACATCGTGCTTTGGTGTTCCGGCGAGGCGACGGACAGCATCCATGCGCCGTTCCGCATTTCCGCGGCGGACAGCGTGGTGCTCTTCGGCGGATCGGGCAACACGCTGGAAACATTCGTCCTCAAGGCTGTGGATTCCGGCCTGAGCTACGCGAAGGATTCCTCCGGAGCATGGGTTGCGATGCAGCCCTCCCCCGGCTATGCGAACGACGAGGCGGGCATCGCCGCCTACGAAGCGTCCCTGCGGAGCGAAACGGATGTCGGCGTCACCATCAACGAATTTATGGCGTCCAACTCAACCACCGTCATCGACGCGTACGGCGCTTATTCGGATTGGATTGAGATTTACAACGCGACGGACGCGGATTACGACCTTTCGGGCGGCGGCATTTCGGATACGCTCACGCAGCCCAAGAAATATGTGCTGCCTGAGGGAACGATCGTTCCGGCGCACGGCTATCTCGTGATTTTCTGCTCGGGCAGCGAGGGCTTCGCCGAAAACGGGGAGCTGCACGCGCCCTTCGGCCTGCGCGCCTACGGCGAGGATGTCGTGCTCACCGCGAAGGACGGCGCAATCCTCGACAGCGTAACGTACGAAAGCCAGCAGACGGATGCGAGCGCGGCGCGCGTGCCGGACGGAACGGGCGCATTCGGCGCGAACACGCACCCCACCCCCGGCTTCCCCAACGACGAGGAAGGCTACACCGCTTTCATGGCGGCCAACGCGTATCCGCGCGGAACGCTTTGTGTCAGCGAGATGATCGGCGCAAACATCTCGGTGAAGGCGGCCGCCGACGGGAACCATTACGACCTCATCGAGCTCACGAACGCCGGCGCCGAGCCGGTTTCTCTTTTGGGCTACGCGCTTTCCGACAACCCCAACAATCCCGGCAAATGGGTGTTTCCGGATGTTTCCGTACCGGCGGGCGGCTGCCTTGTGGTGTACGCCTCCGAGCTGAACAAAACCGAGGGAAGCGAGCTGCACGCAAACTTTTCCGTCAACCGCGACGGGGACTCCGTCTACCTTTTTTCCCCTACGGGCGAGATGCTCGACAAGCTGCAGTCCGGCGCGTTCGTCAGCGACGTGAGCTACGGGCGGGATGCTTCGGGCAAACCCGCCTACTTCACGGAGCCGACCTTCGGCCAGGTCAACGGCAGCGGGTACGCGGGCATCACCGCGGTGCCGGCGTTTGTGACGACGCCCGGCGTCTACGACGGCACGCTTGCAATCACCCTTTCCGCGCCCGAGGATGAGGCCATCCACTACACGCTCGACTGCACCACGCCCACCGCCACCTCACCCGTTTACACGGGGCCGATATCGGCTTCGGAAAACACGGTCGTTCGCGCGGTCAGCGTGCGGGACGGCTATATCACGAATGCAAGCGTTTCCGGCACATTCCTCTTTACGGGCGACGGGGTTGACCACGCGCTGCCCATCGTGACGCTCGTGACCGATCCGGACAATCTGTGGAGCAGCGAAACGGGCATTTATGCCTACGGGGACGATTACGACGGGTCTCTGGCATACGGGGACGCGCTGCTGACGGCGAACTTTTTCGAGAACACCGACGAA
>CAZJYV010000134.1:0-1349 GCA_964550295.1 uncultured Clostridium sp.
ACAGCGTTTCGCAATCCGCCCTGACCTTCGTCAGCCAGAATGTCGGCGCCAAAAAGTACGCGCGCATCGGCGCTTCCGTGCGTTATTGCAGCTTTCTCGTGGTCGCAGTCGCGTTGATTACGAGCGCTGTGATCGTTCTGTTGCGCAACGATCTCCTGTCGCTCTACAACGACAACCGGGAGGTTATTGCCTATGGCGGCATCCGCCTGCTGATCATCGCGCCGACGTATTTTATCTGCGGTCTGATGGAGGTCTTTACGGGCGGTCTTCGCGGCATGGGACGCTCCCTCACGCCGATGCTGGTGTCGATTTTCGGCGCGTGCGGCGTGCGTATCCTGTGGTTGGTGACGGTGTTCGCGCACTGGCATACGACCGCTTCCATCTATGTTTCGTATCCCCTGTCGTGGTTGATCACGCTTGTCGTCCAGATGATCTGCTTCTACGCGGTAAAAAAACGCATCATCCATTCGGCGGCTTTGCCGGCTGTCGCGTGAACGAAAACAGCAGTCATGCACAAGGGGCGGTGATCACCGCCCCTGTTTTATGCTTTGATCAGCTTTTCAAGCGCCTTGTCCCGCGCATCGGGACACAGTTCGCGCGCCCGCAGAAGCAGGGTTTCCTTTGCCTGCACGGGCGAGATGCGTTGGGCCGAACGGACAAAACCCTCCCCGAATGCCTGCTCGGTCAAAGCATAGCGCGCAATGCCCCAGCCGTAAGGTCTGCCGTGCCGATCGATCGCGTACGCGAAGCCCTCCGTGGTCACGAAAGTTGTCATCTGAAGCCGCGCGATTTCCAGATCAAAACCGCTTTCGCCCTCCTTGCAAAAGCCGCAGGCACGTTTGAGTTCCGTGCTGAGCATAGGGCCGTTGTGCGTCAGCGCGTCTACGATTCGTTTCGCCTTATAGGAGGCGCAGCCATCCTCGTAATATCCCTCAAAATCGTACCCGTCCCGGCGATAGGCGATGAAAAACGGCCAGTATGCCAGGCTCACAAACCCAGCCAGCCGGCAAAACAGCTTGCCGTAAGCGTACCTGCCGATCCCCTGCCCCTTCCATTCCCACGGCCCTTCCATTCCGTCCGAAAACCATCTTTCCTCCGGCACATAGGGCTTGAGCGTAAAGCCTTCGACCGGGCTTTCGAGAAACGGAATAAACCCAAACTCATTTACAAGCGCAACAAGCTCGGCCGCCGAGTTGATTTGCCTGCGTTCCATCCCTCACACCTTTCCGCTTTTCATTTTGCGGCTAAAAAGCGCCGTCGCAGCAGCCATGAGTGCCGCCGCATAGACGGCAAGCACGATAAGATGACCGCCAAACTCCTCCCCGCCGGAGAGGGCAATGCGCGCCGCG
>CAZJYV010000134.1:1449-5327 GCA_964550295.1 uncultured Clostridium sp.
AGAAAAAGCACCTTAGGGGATGCGATCAGCGCCATTGCGATGGACAGTCTGCGCTGCATGCCGCCGGAAAGGGTTTTCGCCTGATCCTTTGCGCGCTCCTCCAACGAAAAAGCCTTGAGCATATCCTGCGCGCTTTGCCGCGCGCGCTCCTGATCCGCGCCGTACACCTGCGCCATGAAAACGAGGTTTTCGAGCAAGGTGAGGTTCGGCGCAACGGCTGTTTCCTGCGGGGAGATCCCGTTGAGCTTTTTTACCGCAAGCGGCTCGTCAACGATGCTTCTGCCCATCACGAGCGCATCCCCCGACGTGGGCGGCAGCAGACAGCAGAGCATTTTGATCGCGGTGGTTTTGCCGGCTCCGTTCACGCCGAGCAGCGCGAACAGCTCGCCCTGATCGATGCTCAGATCGAGATGATCCACGGCGGTTCGCGCCCCGAATCGCCGCGTGAGCGCGCGCGTTTCAATTGCGTTCATTCTTCCTCCTTGTTCGTATCGCCCCATGATCCGATCATGCCGGCAAACAGCCCTCCGAGAACCTCGCCGGTAAAGATGGCGAGGCCCGAGCCTTCGTCCCCACCGACCATGAGCATATCCCCGGGCTTGATGTTAAACATATCCCGCGCGTCCTTGGGGATGACGATCTGACCTTTTTCCCCGACTTTGACGGTGCCGAAAAGCCACCGTCCGTCCGGTCCCTGCATCTTCATCGAAGCACCTCCGCCATATCTATGGTATAACTGGTTATACTAGTATAACATGTATGACATTTTGATGCAATATGATCGCCCAAATGCCTGTCCATAGCCAAAAAGCGTATTTCAATCCGCGCGCAGGGAATGTTATAATGAAATGGAATAAAACGTAAGCTTCTTTATGGGGGTATATGCGCAGGGTATGCATCTTTGCGGCCTCGTCGGCCACGCTGGATCCCATCTATACGGACGCCGCCTTTGCGCTTGGCGCGCTGCTGGCGCAGCAGGGACTTGAGTTGGTGTTCGGCGGTGGACGGACGGGACTGATGGGCGCATGTGCGCGGGGCGTGAAAAGCCGCGGCGGGTGCGTCACGGGTGTTATCCCGAAAAAGCTCAACGTACCCGGCATCGCGTTTGAGGATTGCGACGAGCTGATCGTCACCGCGGATATGCATGAGCGCAAGGCCACCATGGAGCGCATCAGCGACGCGTTCGTCACCCTGCCGGGCGGCATGGGCACGCTTGAAGAGCTGATGGAGGTGCTCACGCTCAACCAGCTGGGTTATCTTTCGGCACCTGTGGTTCTGCTCAACGTCGAGGGGTTTTACGACGAACTGACGGCGCAGCTTCGCACCTTCGTTGCCCGTGGCTTCATGGACGACGCGTGCCTTTCCCTCTTCACAAGCGCCGCGACACCTGCGGAAACGGTTGATCAACTGCTTTCGTTCCGGCCGCCGCGGCTCCCCGACAAGATAAGGGATGCAATAAACAATGATGAAAACGGCAAAAAACGGCATTGATATCATGGTATGTGTCACAAGCCAGCGCTCGTGCGATAAGCTCATGGCGCGCGGCACGGAGCTTGCTGCGGAAGCCGGCGGCGGCGCACGGCTGCATGTCGTGCACTGCGTTGAGACGGGGCGCAAATTCATGAACGCGGCGTTCGAAGCGGACGCGATCGAGTACCTGTTCACGGCGGCACAGCTTGCCGGAGCGGATCTTTCGTTGCTGCGCGCGGAAAATGTGGACGACGCGCTCGTCGGTTACGCGCTTGAGCATGACGTGAACATCATCATCCTCGGCGAGGGCAGCGCGGGCGTTCAACCGAAGGACCATATCGCCATTCGCCTCCAGCGGCGGCTGACAAACGTGCGTTTTGACGTGGTGCCATCCAAATAGCCGCCGATCGCCGCGCAAAGCGGATCGGCATACAAAGGAGAAACGCAAGGCATGATAATCGTAGGTATATGCGGCGCAAGCGGAAGCGGAAAAAGCACCCTCGCAAGGGAAATTTCCGAGTCTCTCACATGCGAAACCGTCATCATCGGACAGGACTGTTACTACCGCAACCACGCGGAGCTGCCCTTTGAGGAGCGCGTCCACATCAACTACGACGAACCGAACGCGTTCGATTATGACGAACTGATGCTGGATGTGACCGCGCTTTCCGAGGGAAGAGGCATCACCCGCAAGGGCTATGATTACGCAAATCATCTGCGCGCGGACACGGCTGCGCTCATCCCCCCGCCGGACGTGCTGATCCTGGAAGGGATCCACATGTTCCGCGACGCGCGGCTCAATCACGCGATGAGCCTGAAGGTATACATGCACGTGGACAAGGATATCTGCCTGCTGCGCCGCATCAAACGGGATATCCGCGCGCGCGGGCGCTCGATTGAGAACATCGCGGAGCAGTACCTAGCCACGGTCAAGCCCATGTATGAGGAATACATCAGCAAGTACATCAACGACGCGGACTTTGCCGTCATGCGAGGCGGAAAGAACCGCATGGCGATCGACGCGATCAGCGCGTACGTATCCGCAAAACTCCTCGCCGAAAAATTTGAGCGCGAGCAGAAAAATGCACACGAATTGCCGGGGGTCTGATATGTCGGAAAAGGAAAGCGCCGGCGGAAACGGCGCAAACAACGGAACCGGAAAAAAGAAACTCAACGAGCTGTGGTATACTTCGCGGCGCGTGCTGCTGGTGATCGCCTTTGGGGTCACGCTCTTTGTCGCGCTTGAGCATTTGAGCGCCGTGATGACGGCAATCCGCGCTTTTTTCGGCATACTCGAGCCGGTGTTCCTCGGAATCGTCATCGCGTTTTTAGCAAACATGCCGCTGAGTTTTCTGGAGCGGCGCGTTTTTAAAAAATGGAAGCGCGTGAAGCTGCGGCGCATCATCGCAGCCATTCTGTCTTTTCTGTTCATCGTTGCGGTCGTGGCGGTCTTTTTGATTTTGATCATCCCGCGCATGGCGGACAGCATCGTTTCCCTCGCGGATGGGTTTGACGAATATCTCAGTTCGCTCACCGTCTGGGCGGACGGTCTATGGAGCCGTGTCCACCTCTCGCCCGACGTTGAGGTAAAAATCCAGGATGTCGCGACGAAACTCCTTGCCAGCTTCGACGAGCTTCTTTCCGGCGCGGTAAGCGGCATCCTCAAGGCGACGATCAGCGTGCTTGCCTTCGCGGTGGATCTGCTCATCGCCTTCATCATCGGCTTCTATGCGCTGTATAATAAGGAAAAGCTCACATTCGGCAGCAAAAAGCTCGTGGTCGCGGCCTTCCGGGAAGAACAGGCGGCGCGCATCATGGACGTCAGCTCGCGCACCTATAAATCCCTGCATGATTACTTTTTCGGCATGATCACGGAATGCTCGATCCTCGGCGTTATGACCTACCTGATGATGGTGATCTTCGGGTTTCCCTTTCCTGTGCTCATCAGCGTAATCGTCGCCATGAGCCAGATGATACCGATCCTCGGGCCGTGGTTTTCGGGCGCCCTGGGTCTTTTGGTTGTTTTCGTCACCAACCCGCCGCAGGCGCTCTGGTTTGCGCTGGGGATGTTCATCGTGCAGCAGGTGGACGACAACTTCGTTTACCCGCGTGTGGTCGGCAAAGCCGTCGGGCTTTCCGCTATCTGGGTGATGATCGCGGTGATATTGGGCGGCGGTCTTTTCGGGGTCGTGGGCATCGTGCTGTGCGTACCCATCATGGCCGTGGTCTACACGCTCGTTTCCGAGTGGGTGAACCGCCGCGTGGAGGACAAGCGTTATGAGAAGGGTATGCGCAAATCGCCCGCATCCGATGAGGAAATCAAGAACATGACGGAGCCTTAACCTCTCCGCGCTGAACAGGCTGCATCGTACCGTGTATAGAATCGATGGGTTTTCCGCCTTTATATC
>CAZJYV010000135.1:0-5266 GCA_964550295.1 uncultured Clostridium sp.
GCCGCGTAAAGCGCGTTCACGAGCTTTTCCTCATCCCGCGTGAAATTCACGCAGAAACGCGTGTCAAAAGGCCCACCCACGCAGCAAAGCGCGATGCGGCATTCCGGATGCGAGGCGAGTATTTTTTCGATCAAATCCGCGGCAAGCGCACGGCACAGGTCACTTGCGTATACGCAGCCGGCCGATTGCGGATCCGTGATCCGCACGAGCGCGCCCGCCTCATTATAAGCAAAATGGTTTTTCCAAGGCTGCCAGCCGACGGCATCCTCTTCAAGCAAAAAACAGGAGCAAAAGGGGTATTCAACGGATGCATCCACCTCCTCCGCCGGGGAAGCAGGATAGCTTAAGTCAGAATTTGCATCCGCACACGGTTTATAATAATGGTGCGCAGGATTGACGCAAGGCGAGGCCAGCCAGGGTTCCTCCCCGGCCTGCTCCGGCCTCATGGCGGAAACATCGACGATGATGACGATATCGCGCGCCTGACCGGACGGTCCGGGCGACAGACCAAGCAGCATGCATGCCGCTAAAAGCACATAGATCGTACGCATAACGGTCCTCCTCCTGAATGAGCAAGTCCATCATGCACCATCTATATATGGATTTCATCACCTTCGCCAAAGATCGTGCGCATGCGCCAAAGGAAGTGCAAAACCGCACGTTCGCGGGTACGTGGACATTTTTATATATCAAAACGGCGTTCCGGGCAGGGGGACGCCCGGAACGCCGTCTGCGCCTATGCGCTCAAATGGTGGGAATTTACTTTTTATCGTCCAAATCGTTCAGTGTAAGCTGCTGCGAAAAGCTCATCTCTAACATGCGCTTGGGCGTGTGGTCGAAAAGATTGCTGACAGGCTCCCTGTCATGGATGGCCCTTACGGCCTCCGCGAACATAGGCGCGGCGGAAACGATACGGATCTTCTTGGAGTTCTGCACCGCAGGGCAATCCACGGTATCGGTGGACACGAGCAGCTCGATGGGGCTTTCCTCGATGCGGCGTACACCTTTTTCCTGCAGGACAACGTGGGAGAGGAAAGCATAAACCTTGTTTGCGCCCTTGTCCTTGAGGCCGTGCGCGACATCCACAAGCGTGCCGCCCGAAATGGTAAAGTCATCCACAACGATGCAGTCCTTCCCTCTTACGTCGCCGATGATCTCAAGTACCTTTGCGTTTTCGTCATGGCCAACGCGCATCTTGTCGCCGATGGCGACAGGACAGCCGAGCTCGTCCGCCATGGCGCGCGCCCGTTTGGCGCTGCCCGCGTCCGGCGATACGACGACCGTACGATCATTGACGATGTCGATATGCCGCGCATACGCGCAGAGCAGGCTCTGTGCATACAGGTGATCGACAGGCTTTGAGAAAAAGCCCTGCACCTGTGCGGCGTGGAGATCCATGGTGAGCACGCGGTCCGCGCCCGCCATCTCAATCGCGTCCGCGCAAACGCGCGCGCGGATGGACACGCGGGGCTCGTCCTTCTTATCGCCCTTGGCATAGCTGAAGTACGGCATAATCACGGAAACAGAGTTTGCGCTCGCGCGCTTGAACGCGTCGATATAGAAAAGCAGCTCCATGAACTCATTATTCGGGTCGAGTCCGATGGTCTGCACCAGATAAACGTCCTTATCGCGTATGCATTCGTTGATGCGTACAAAGGTATTGCCTTCGCTGAAAATATGGGTCGTATTGTCGCCGATGGGACTACCCAGATAATCACACATGTGCTGCACGAACTTTCTGCTTGCGCTGCCCGCAAAAATCCTTATTTGACCGTTCCCGCAAAGCATATGCCGGAGTCCCCCTTATAATTTCTAATGTTATTATAACAAACATCGCGTTTATGGGCAATGGTAGGGATTAGGAGGTGACAGAGCCGCCGCGCAGATGATAAGCTTTCATTATGCCTTTTGCAACGTTACATCGGACGCGCTTCATCCGGCGGTTTTCGCGTTTTTTTCAACAAGAAGAAAAGGCCCGCAGGCCTTTGTAAAATCGACGTAAAAATCGCTGCTGTTTTCTGTAGGTTCTTGCAGGAAAATCGTTCTTTCTGTCGTGGTGTCATAACCCATTGGTATGACCCGTCAGATTTTCCACGCCGCCTCACGCAGGATTTCGCACACCGTCGGGTGAGGGAACACGATGCGTTTGACCGTGTCCGCACTTGCGCCCATCGCGATGAGTGTGGAAACCTCGGCGATGAACTCGCTTGCGTAGTTGGCAAGCGCCTGCGCGCCGATGATGCGCTTCGTACCCGCCTCGCAGATGAGTTTCATGATGCCGTCCCCACCCTCATTCTCGGCAAGGTACCTTCCTGAGTAGCGCATGGGCAGCGCGACCGTCTCAACCTCCATGCCCTTCGCGCGCGCAGTATATTCCGTTTCCCCCGCGCTTGCCAGCTCCGGATTCGTATAGATGACGGCCGGAATTGCATCGTAGCGCATCTCGTCTGGGATGCCCAGCATGTCGTTGACGGCAACCTCCGCCTCGCGGTAGGCCGTATGCGCGAGCATGGACCGCCCGTTCACATCGCCTGCCGCATACACGCCCGCAACATTCGTGCGCAGATGTGCGTCGGTTATGACAGCGCCGCGCTCCGTGGCAACGCCAATCGTTTCAAGGCCGAGGCTTGAGGTGTTCGCCCTGCGACCGATGGAGATGAGCGCACGGTCAGCCGCGATGGCAATGCGCTCGCCTTCCTTTTCGCAATGGACGGCGTTTTCGCCAAATTCGGTCACTTTCGTTGAAAGCAGGAATTTTACGCCCTTTTTCTCATAATTCTTCTGCAATATCTTCACAAGGTCGGGATCGTTATCGCCCGCGATGTGGTCAAGCATTTCGATGATGGTGACCTCGCTGCCCGCCGAGCAAAAATAGCTGGCAAGTTCGAGGCCGATTACGCCGCCGCCCACGACGGCAAGCCTTTGCGGCACCTCGCGCAGATCGAGCAGCTCGCGATTCGTGAGCGCAAAGCCGGTAGAAAACGCCTCCGCGAGACCCGGGATCGGCGGCTGCGCGCTCGATGAGCCTGTTGCAATCAGCAGCCGTTTGCCATAATGCGTTTCGCCGTCCGCCTCCAGCGCAAAGCCTTCCTCCATTTTGCCGGCAAGCGTGCCGCGCGCGGAAACAACCGTGACGTTCGCTGCCTTGAGCGCGGCTTTCACGCCCGCGACCAGCGTGCGCACGACCTTGTTTTTTCGATCGATGACCTTTGCGTGGTCAAGCGCGAGGCCCTCGGCGGAAACGCCATACTTGTCGCCGTGCGCCGCCCCGTCGTAGAGCTTGGCGGAATAAAGCAGCGTTTTCGTGGGAATGCAGCCTTCGTTCAGGCACACGCCGCCTACGCTGCGCTCCTCAACCAACAGCACGCTTAGTCCCGCCTCGCCCGCGCGTTCGCTCGCGAGATACCCGGCCGGGCCGCCGCCCAGTACCATCAGATCGTAAAGCATAAAAATCCTCCTTATTGTTCCCGCGCGGCGGTGAAGCCCATCTGGCTGACCACCATATCGTAATAATGCCCCTTATGAGCCATCAATTCCGCGTGATTGCCGCACTCGATGATTTCTCCCCCGTCGAGCACCATAATCCTGTCCGCGTCGCGGATGGTGGATAGCCTGTGCGCGATGAGGAAGCTCGTGCGCCCTTTCATCAGGCGCAGCAGGGATTGCTGGATATCCTTTTCCGTTTTGGTGTCAACGGAACTCGTCGCCTCATCGAGGATGAGGATCGGACTTTCGCACAGCGCCGCGCGCGCGATGGCAAGAAGCTGCCTCTGCCCTTCGCTGAGGTTGTCCGTGCTGCCGGAAACCATGGTTGCGTATCCTTCAGGCAGCTTGCGAATAAAATCATCCGCCCTGGCGAGCTTCGCCGCGGCGATCACCTCACCGTCCGATGCATCCGGCTTGGAATAGCGGATATTATCCATAATGGTGCCTGTAAACAGGCAGGTATCCTGCAAGACCACCGAAAAGCACGTGCGAAGGCTCGCGCGGCGGATGTTTCGGATATCCACGCCGTCGATACGGATGGTGCCTGTGTCCGCATCGTAAAAGCGTGTGATCAGGTTGACGACGGTCGTTTTTCCGCTGCCCGTCTCGCCGACGAGCGCGACGACCTCCCCCGGCTCCACGTCAAAGGAAACGCTTTTGAGCACAGGCCGCACTTTGTCGTAGGAGAAGCATACGTTTTCAAAGCGCACGCCGCCCTTCGGGGAGGCGAGTACAACCGCCTGCTCCGCGTCCGGCGCGTCCTCTGCGCGGTCGAGTATTTCAAAAACGCGTTCCGCTCCAGCGAGCGCCTGCTGAATGGAATTAAAAAGCGAGGCGATGTTGTTGAGCGGCTGCGCGAACTGCTTGGAATAGCTTAAAAAGCTCACCACCGTGCCGATCAGCAGCCCGGAGGATACGCTGAGCACGCCCCCCACGATTGCGGTCAGCGTGAAGGTCAGGTTGTTGATCACGTTCATCAGGGGCATCATAAAGCCCGCCCACGTTTGTGCGCGATACGCGCTGCGGTAAAGGTTTTCGTTGATTTCGCGGAACGCTTCTTTCGCTTCCTCCTGGCGGGAAAAGGCTTTGACCATCTTCATGCCGAGGATGCTTTCCTCAATAACGCCGTTGAGCGCGCCGAGGCTGCGCTGTTGGGATAGGAAATAGGCGCGGCTTCGCTTGGCGATCAACCTTGTGAGCGCATACACGAGCGGCACGCAAACGAGCACCACAGCCGTCAGCCGCCAATCCAAGGCAAGCATCAGCGCGAGCGAGCCGAACAGCGTCAGCGCGCTTGCCGCAAGCTGCGTCGCGCTCGAAGCGATGGTGGAGGAGATGCTGTCCACATCGTTGGCAAGGCGGCTCATGGTATCCCCGTGTGAGGTCGTATCGAAAAAGCCCAGCGGCAGGCGCTGCATTTTGTTGAAAAATTCGCTGCGCATGACATGGATGAGCTTCTGGCTGACCTTGAGCATCAGGATATCGCTCACGGTCGTTACGACATAACGCGTAACGTGCAGTGCCGCGATCACAGAAAGGATTGTAACAAGCGTGTCCGTATCGAACGTAACGCCTGCCGCCGCAAACACGTTAAAGGCCTTTCCTGTAAAATAGGGCACGGCCACCTGCACGGCGGAGGCTGCCGCCGTCAGAAGGACCGCGACAAAAACGGTTTTTCCCCAGCGCAGGAAGATCCGCACGACGCGGAGCAGCGTTCCCCTGGCGTTCTTCGGTTTTTCACCCGGCGCAAAGCGGGCGGCGCCGCCTTTGCCGCCGCCTT
>CAZJYV010000136.1:0-5259 GCA_964550295.1 uncultured Clostridium sp.
ATTTTAAAGACGGTTTTGCTTAGGATCAGCCCCGGCGCAATGAGGTTGCCGTCGTCATCCACGCCGCCGGCCTCATAAAGCTTCTTGGCGATGGAGGATGCGCCGGATCCCGAACTGATCGTGATAGTAACCGGCGTCGCGTCGCTGATGTCGACAGGCGAGAAAAAACGTGCCATGACAAAGCGGTAGCTCACAAAGAGGATCGCCGCGCAAAACCCAAGGCTGATGAGCGCCACAGCAAGCGGCCGAAACGCCAGCCATGCGCGCTGCGCCGTTTTTTTTCGGTTCCTCTGCTGTTCCTGTTCCGCCCGCTCCCGGGCTTTCCTGATATCATCCTCCATGGCGCGGCCTTAAGCGTCGGGCAAGTCAATGCTCAGGTCAATCGACTCCGCAAGAATTTTATAAACATCGCCGAGCATGGTGTTGAGCCTGTATTCCGCAATCAGGTAATCCGATGCTTCGCGGTTGAGTTGAAGCACCTCGCCTATTTTCTGAAGCCGTTCCATACTTTCAACATCCTTTTTGCCGGATACGAGCGCGCCCTGCGCACGGATACGATGCTGGTTATACTCTTTGAGCAAAGCCTTGGTCGTTTCGTTTGCAAACGCCCTCTCCTGCGCTTCCTGATAGGTTTTGTACTCGCTGCTGTCGGAAAGCATTTTCGCAAGCTCCCTCGCTTTGTCGTAAACCATGGTTTCCTCCTTTATGTATCCAGTTCTATGATGATCGGCACGATGATCGGCGTGCGTTTCGTCTTGTTGTAAAGCTCGTTCTTAAGCGCCGTGCGGATGTTGTTTTTGATGCCGCTCCATTCGGATCTGCTCGAATGGGCGAATTTTGCGGCAAGCTCGCTCACAAGCGCGCGCGAACTGCCGATGAGTTCTTCCGAATTTTTCACATACACAAACCCACGGGAGATGATCTCCGGCGTGCCGATCAGCTCGCCTGTGCTCTTTTTAAGCGGGATCACCACCGTAAACAACCCGTCTTCAGCAAGCTGCCGACGGTCCTTGAGGACGGCATCCCCGATTTCGCCCACGCTGCCGCCGTCTATCATGACGCTGCCCGCTTGTACGGTGCCGATTTGCTTGATGCTGTTGCGGGAAAGCTCGATCACGTCACCGATCGAAGGTACGAGGATATTCCGCTCCGGTAAGCCCATTTCCTGCGCAAGCTCTGCGTGCTGGTAAAGCTGCCTCGCTTCCCCATGCACGGGTATGAAATACCGAGGTTTCGTGAGCGCGAACATGAGTCTGAGTTCCTCGCGCCTCGCGTGACCGGAAACGTGCACGTCCGCCATACGGTCATAGACGACCTTCGCGCCTTTCTGATAAAGCTGGTTGATAACGCGGCTCACGCCGATCTCATTTCCGGGGATCGCGGAAGCGGATATGATGACGGTATCCCCTTTGCCGATGTTGAGACGGTGTGAGGAATTTGCCATGCGGAAAAGCCCGCTCATCGGCTCGCCCTGGCTTCCGGTCGTAATGACGCACACCTTGGAATCATCGATTTTGCTCAGCTTATCGACATCAACGATCTTTTCCTCGGGGATTTGCAGATATCCGAGCTCAGCCGCGACCTTTGCGATATTCACCATGCTCCTGCCCTGGAAGCAGATCACGCGTCCGAAAGCGATCGCAACATCGGCGATCTGCTGGATGCGGTAGATGTTCGAGGCGAACGTGGCAACGATCACGCGTCCGTCCGATATGTCGAAATAGTGTTCAAAGGTTCGGCCGATCTCGCGCTCGGAGAGCGTATGCCCGGCAAGCTCGGCGTTGGTGCTGTCTGACATGAGCGCGAGCACCCCGCGCGAGCCGTAATATGCGAAGCGTATGATGTCGATTGGCTCATTGTCAAGCGGCGTATAGTCCACCTTGAAATCGCCCGTGTGAATGATCGTTCCGACCGGCGTGATGATCGCGAGCGCGACCGCGCCTGCGATCGAATGGCTGGTTTTAATCAGCTCCACATTGAAGCAGCCGAGGCGAATCCGGTCGCCTGCCTTCACGCAGACGAGTTGCGCGTCCGTTATTTTTTCCTCGTCCAGCTTATGCTCGATGAGCGCACAGGTGAGTTTGGTTCCATAAACGGGTGCCTTGAACTGCTTGAGCGCGTACGGCAACGCCCCGATATGGTCCTCATGACCGTGCGTGATCAAAAATCCCTTGAGTTTATCAGCATTTTTATCCAAATAGGACATATCCGGAATCACATAATCTATGCCCGGCAGATCGTCGTCGGGAAAAATCAATCCGCAGTCGATGACGATCATGTCCTTGCCGTACTCGAGTACGGTCAAATTTTTACCCACTTCGCCTACGCCACCCAACGGTATAATCTTGAGCTTGTTTGATTTTGCTTTGCTCGCCAATTTCATTCCTCACTTTCTCTTGTGGAAAGCCCACCTCCCCACACTGGTACAATTATACTATCTCCATCCTGCCAAGACAAGAAAGATCAATTGTAAACAAACATCATTTATGAATATATTGCCCCGGCGAGGTTGAAGGCAATGCGCGTTTGTTGTATAATAAATTTTCGTGAGGTAGAAACAGCAAATGGATAACAACCTTTCCCGCGCCGGCAGCGGCGCAGCTTATCAGAACAGACCCCGTACCGGCGGCAAGCGGCGCACAAAGCTCAGCCGCACGCTCGCAATGGTTAAACTTTCATTTGCGGGTCTCGCGGCGGCGCTCGTCATCGTGCTGATCGTGTACTTTTTTACGAATAAACCGAACCAAAACGAACTTGCGGCCATCAAGGACGACGGCACTTTCATCGAAGGTGTTTCCGTCAACGGCGTTGATCTGTCCGGCATGAGCTATTCCCAGGCACGTGAAGCCATACTGCCGTCCGTGCAGACCGACCTGGAATCCATCAACATCACCGTATCCCACGGCACCATGCTCTGGCTCCTTACCGCAGCGGATATGAAGGTCACCTCCATGCTTGACGCCGTGCTGACCGATGCCATCGCGCTCGGTCGAAGCGGAACCATCATCCAAAACAACACCGAAAAAGAAGATGTTCTGACAAACGGCAGGTCTTTTCATGTTGCTTTTACACCTGACGAAACGGCGCTTAAGGCAAAGTTGGCGGCGATCGCCGCCGTTCTCAACACGGTGCCCGTGGAGCCAAGTGTGACGACTGTAACCACGGACAGTCAGCCCGAATTTATATATAATGAAGGCATGGACGGTTATCGACTCGACGAAAACGCCGTTTATGACGAAATCGCCGGCATTCTTGCCTCCGGCAACTATACGGCCACGATTGAACCTGAACTCAACTTTGCGGCGCCGATAACCACGATTGAGGACCTCAAGGCGAACGTTCAATTGATTTCCACATTCCAAACGAGCTTTGGCGGCAGCAGAGCTGCGCGCAACGAAAAGCGCGTAGGCAACATCCAGAGGGCTTCCACGATGCTCAACGGAATGGTCGTTAAAGATCAGGAAGAATTCAATTTCAACGCATACATCGGTCCCCGTACGGAGGCGGACGGCTGGCCGCTTGCGCCGGGCATTGTGAACGGCAATTCCTATGAGGACGAGGCGGGCGGCGGCATCTGTCAGGTTTCCACCACCCTTTACAACGCGCTGCTCTGCGCAGGCTCGTCGATGCAGCGCGGTTCCACCATTGAGGAAATCTTGGCGCAAGGCATCGAAGGAATATCGATCACAGAACGCAAGCACCACTCCTGGCCTTCCAGCTATGTGGATACGGGACTGGACTGCACGGTAACGGGCACAGTCGAATCCGGCAAAAGCCTGAGCTTCGTCAATAACACAGGTGCGCCGCTGTATTTCTTCGTTTACTGCGACAAAACGAATTACACCGTTACCGTTTATATTTACGGAAAACCCCTGCCGGCCGGCATATCCTACCAGGTGCGCGGCGTTGTAGATCGAGTGATCACCTCCACCGCAACCATCGTATACGATACCACAAAACCTGCCGGTTATGTTGAGGAAACCATTGTGGCGCGCGACGGTTACGAGGCGACCGCCTACCGGGACACCTATCTAAACGGCGTACTCCAGTCCAGCGAAGAGCTGTATCAGGATACGTACAATGCGGTAACCGGTGAAACGGTGATGGGAACCGGCGGCGCACCGGCGCCGACCTCTACGCCCGCGAACTGAGTTTGATAACGTTTACCTGGATATAAACGCTTTAGGCAGGAGGAAACAATGAAGTTCTCTAGTAAGATCGAAAAGTGCAGTCAGTCCCCCATCCGAAAGTTCTACCCCTATCAAGTGGAAGCCAATAAGAAAGGCATCCGGATTTATCATCTGAACATCGGCCAGCCGGACATCGCAACCCCGCCCTCTTATTTTGACGCGGTGCGCAATTTTCGTCTGCCCGTGCTCGCCTACGCCCCTTCACCCGGCATACCGGATATGATCGAGGCTGTCCGCAAGTATTACGCGAGCATTGACATCGAATATGCGACAGGCGATATTTTCATCACGACCGGCGGAAGCGAAGCGCTCACCATCGCACTCAACTGCATACTCGACAACGGCGATGAGATCATCATTCCAGAGCCTTTTTATCCCAACTACAACACCTTTGTCAACACGACGGGCGCTGCGATCCGTCCGATCCATACGACCGCCGAGGAAGGCTACCACTACGCTTCGCGCGAAAAAATCGAACCGCTGATCAACGAGCATACACGCGCGATCCTCTTCACCAACCCCGGCAACCCGACCGGCACGGTGCTCACGCCGGATGAACTTCGCCTCATGGCCGATATCGCCAAAGAGCATAACCTGTTCCTCATCGGTGACGAAGTCTACCGTGAGTTCATTTATGGCGACGAAAAGCTGGCTTCTATCGGTGAGTTTGCGGATATCGCGGAGAATGCCATCATCATCGATTCCGTATCCAAACGGTTCAGCGCCTGCGGCGCGCGCATCGGCGCCTTGATCACCCGCAACAAAGCCCTTCAGCAGCACACGCTGAAATACTGCCAAGCACGGCTTTCCGTCGCCACGCTCGATCAGGTTGCCTCCGCAGCCTTGTATGACGCGGGAACGGAATATTTCAACGATGTGCGCGATGAATACAGATGCCGCCGCGATACGATTTACCGCAAGCTTTGCGAAATCCCCGGCGTGGTGTGCAAGGAACCCAAAGGCGCGTTTTATGTGATGGCAAAGCTGCCGGTGGATGATACGGACGAATTCCAAAAATGGCTCCTGACAGACTTTACGGACAACAACGAAACCCTTATGTACGCGCCCG
>CAZJYV010000137.1:0-5214 GCA_964550295.1 uncultured Clostridium sp.
CGCCTCCACTTCGGCCTTCGCCTCGCGGAAGGTGATCCTGCCGCGGACTTTGGCGAGGTAAACGGTGAAAAGCTGCATCAGCGCGAGCTGCGTGCTGTAGGCTTTGGTGGTCGCCACGGCGATTTCCGGCCCCGCCCAGGTATAGAGCACGTCCGTGCTTTCGACGGCGATGGAGGAGCCGACGACGTTGACGATGGAGAGCACGCGCGCGCCGCGCGCCTTCGCCTCCCGCAGAGCGAAGAGGGTATCGATCGTCTCCCCGCTCTGGCTGATGACGATGACGAGCGTTTCCGTGCCGATCATCGGCTCGTCGTAGCGAAACTCAGAGGCAAGCGCAACGGAGACCGGCACGCGCGCCATGCGCTCGATGGCGTAGCGCGCGACCATGCCCACATGGTAGGAGGAGCCGCAAGCCACGATGTAAATGCGCTCGAGGCTGATGAGGATATCGTCCGAAAGCCCGCGCAAACCCAGCTCGATGTTCCCGTCATCCCGCACGCGGGGGGCGACGGTGCGGCGGAACGCTTCGGGCTGCTCCATGATTTCCTTGAGCATAAAATGCTCATAACCGCCCTTTTCGGCGGAGGCCGCATCCCAGGTGATGTTGAGGATTTCAGGTTCCGTCCTGACGCCGAAGTGATCATACACGACGACTTCCTCTCGCGTCACGACGGCCATCTCCAGTTCGCCCAGGCGGATGATCCGCCTTGTGTGCGCGAGCAGCGCCGGCACGTCCGAGGCGATGAAGTTTTCGCCGTTTCCGAGGCCAACGACGAGCGGGCTGTCCTTGCGCAGGGCGATGAACAAATCCGGCCGGTCCGCAAACACGATGCCCAGCGCAAACGAGCCGCGCAGCTGCGCAACCGCCTGCCGAACCGCCGCAACGGGATTGCCCGCATAATAATGGTCGATGAGCTGCACCACGATCTCCGTGTCCGTATCCGAAACAAAAGTATAACCGGCTTCCGACAGATATGCGCGCAGCTCCGCGTAATTCTCCACGATGCCGTTGTGCACGAGCGCCACGCGGCCCGATAGGGATAGGTGCGGGTGGGAGTTGATGTCGTTGGGCTCCCCGTGGGTGGCCCAGCGCGTGTGGCCGATGCCAAGCGTGCCGCGGACGGAGGCGCCGTCGTTCGTCATTTCCTCAAGCGCGCGCAGCCGGCCGCGCGCTTTTTTCACATCGATTTCGCCCTTTTCGGCATCCACCACGGCGAGACCCGCTGAGTCATATCCGCGGTACTCAAGCTTTTCAAGCCCCTGCAGCAGCAGCGGCGCAGCCTGCTTGCCGCCGATATATCCGACGATTCCGCACATAGGAAGCTCCTTTTTATTTGATTGAATTTGTTGAATCTGCTGAATAGTATAACGTATCCCGGCGGCGTATGACACCGTCGGGACGATTTGTAATAAATTGTTTACCGTTGTGCGTTATGGAAGCGGTACAGCTCCTCCGTCGCGAGGGCCATTTTGGTAACCGAAAAGTCCTGTCCTTCGGGGTAGATATACATCGTGTCCGTCAGCGTATTGAGATCCACGCAGTCCCCGTGCTTGCCCAGGTACTCGTATTCGATGTGGCAGGAATCCAGCGCAGCCGCGTCCCAGTGGTGCGCGTACGGCTCGCCTTTATACGTGCCGCGCAGGGTAAAGCCCGTTCCGTCATGCGTAAGCGTGCCGGGGCCGAGGGGGACGAATCCCTTTGCGTTGGGCAGGGAATCCACATGCACCGAGCCCTCGAAGCGATAAGAGCCGTCCGCAACCTCGCGGGCGACGTTCGCGCGCTCCCATTCATACCAGCCGGGGATGTGGGAAAACTCGGTTTCGCCCGAAAGCGCCGCAAGCTCCCCGTATTCGCCCATCTTCCAGCGCTTGCCGCATGCATCGCAGAACAATTCGTCCGCGCGCGTCGCCATGCGGTATTCGGTCTTGCAGCGGGGGCATTGATAAAGCACCTTATGCAGCCCCTCCGCACGACCCTTCATCCCCACGCGGACGCCGCTTGCTTTTTGCCAGGCGAAATCATCGTATGCGAACGCCTCGTTGATGCGCGCGTTGATCTCGGCAGTCGGCAGGGTTTTTACCTCGTCAGCGCTCAGCGTGAGAGAAAACGTTGCTTCCGTGCGGTTGCCGCGCTTTTTGAGGTTCCAGAAGGGGGAGTTGACGTGATGCCCGCGCGTGATGAGCGTAACGACCGGCACGCCCAAAAGCTTGGCGAGCTTGCCCAGAGAATCCGGCAGCACGGAGTTTGTGCCGCAGAGGGAATAACGCGCTTCGGGATAAACGCAGGCGATATCTCCGTTGCCGATCACACGCTTTAATTGGCGCACGAGTACGAGGTCGCTGGTGAACTTGCGCTTGCAGATGCAGCCGACCTTGCGCATGAGCCATTCGCGCCCGATATACCCGTCGATGGCGACCACATAGTTCACCCGATGCGGAAACGTCGCCACGCTGGATACGGAAAAATCATAAAAGGCGTTGTGGTTGCACAGCAGCAGGTACGGGGGCTTGATGCCCGTCATGCCGATCCGCTCGATCTTCGTGTGCTGAAGCAGCACACCGGGAAAGGTAAAAAGCCAGATCACAGGACGCAAATACCATGCGGTGCGCTCCACCTTCCTTGCCATGTCGAAGCGCGGCGCGCCGCGCGGGGGGAGAAGCTCTTCCATAATCAAACGCCTTTCAGGTATTTGGTACGCTTTATGCGCAAAGGGCAAACCCTATCACAGACTATCTAAAATTGTCCGTATTTGTCAAGCACGATATTCGCGCATCAAAAAAGCGGTCCGCCGCATGTGCGGCAGACCGCCCGAAGAGAGGTTACGCTTTGCCCAAGCGCCGCTTCATGGTTTTTTCAACAGCGTTGATGATGTTCTCATATCCCGTGCAGCGGCAAAGGTGACCGGCGAGAAGTCTGCGCAGTTCATCGCGCGGATAGTCCACGCCGCTCTCAAGAAGCTCCCATGCCGTCAGGATAAAGCCCGGCGTGCAGAAGCCGCATTGAACCGCCGCCTCGTCGATGAACGCCTGTTGGATATCCGAAAGCTCGCCGTTGGGACCCAGGAGGCCTTCGAGCGTCGTGATGGTCTTCCCCTCTGCCCACACGGCGAGGTAGATGCAGGAATTGAAGCATTCCCCGTCGATGATGACGTTGCACGCGCCGCACTCACCCACCTCGCAGCCCTTCTTGACGGAGGTCAGGCGGTAATCGTTGCGGAGCATGTCCGTGAGGGATGCCCGCACGTCCACCATGGTTTCGGTGCGTTTTCCGTTGATGGTGCATGTGACTAGCTGCATCTGTGCCATTACAGGTCACCTCCCGCAAGTTTGACGGCCTCGGTAAAGGCGCGCCGCGCAAGTTCTTCCACAAGGTGCAGGCGGAACTCCTTCGTCGCGCGCCAGCTTGTTCTGGGGTTGACGTCCGAGAGCGCAGCCTTAGCGAAAGCATCCGCCGTTTCGGGCGAAACGGGTTTGCCCGCGGCGGCGGTTTCGGCCGAGCGCGCCCGCATGGGTACGGGGCCCGCCACGCCGTAGGCGACGCGCGCGTCGCGCACGGTTTTGCCCTCGTCGGACAACTTCACGTTGACCGAGCAGCCCATCGTCGCGATGTCCATGGCGTTGCGCATGGCATACTTGATGTAGTGGCCGCAATAGCCTTCGTAGCTTTCCTTTTTGATGAGGATGGCCGTGCAGAGCTCCGCCGGCATGAGGGCAACCTTGCCGGGGCCTGTGTACCATTCGCTGATGGGGATGAGCCGGATCCCTTCCGGCCCTGTCGCTTCCACGACGGCGTCGTAGGCGACGAGGGTTGAGGCGGAGTCCGCGCTTGTCACACCGTTGCAGATGTTGCCGCCGATGGTGCCGACGTTGCGCAGCTGCGGTCCGCCGACCTTATCCACCGCCTCCGCAAGCACGCGGACGCGCTCGTTGATGATCGGGTCTTTGGCGATGTGCGAAAAGCTGGTCATCGGTAAAATGCGGATGGTTCCATCCTGCAAAAGGGATACGCCGCGCAGCTCGTCGAGCTTGAAGATGCTCACGAGTTCTTTTCCGGCAAGCTTCCCTTCGCGCATCTGCACGAGCACGTCGCTGCCGCCCGCGAGGATTTTCGCCTCCGGGTGTTCCTGCAGCAGTTGAACGGCGTTTTGAACGCTTGTCGCCTCATAAAGGGCTTTGATGTCATACATGGCGCTTCCTCCTTAAACGAGGCCCTCTTCGCGGAATCGGGCGAAGAGCCTGTGCGGGTTGATGGGCGCGGCATCGAACGCGACGCCGGTTGCCTGCAAAATGGCGTTGCGGATGGCGGCGGCGGGGCTTGTGGCCGGCGGCTCGCCGAGCGCCTTTGTGCCGTACGCGCTCGTGGGTTCGTAATTTTCCACGAACTGCGCCTCAAGATGCGGGTGATCCATGGTGGTGCAAAGCTTGTAGTCGAGCAGGTTGTCGTTGAGCGGCTTGCCCGTTTTGGGATCGTAGAGAAGCTGCTCGGAAAGCCCGTAGCCGATGGACATGCTCATGCCGCCGTGTACCTGCGCTTCCGCAAGGGCGGGGTTGATGAGCCTGCCGCAGTCATGCACGTTGATGAGGTTGAGGATATTCACCCGGCACAGCGGGATGTCCACTTCAACCTCGGCGAAGCTGCAACCGAAGGAATAGGCGTTGGTTTTCACCTGATAGGTGCTTTCCGCCGTCATATGCTCGCTGCGGGCGAGCGAATACAGCGCCTCGAGGGCAAGCTCCTTGAGGGACATGAGCGTGCGCCCGTTGTTGATGTTGACGATCTGCGCGTCCACGAGGTCGAGCGAACCCCGCTCGATGCGCGTGACGTAATGCGCGTAGTCGAGGATGCGCTCCTTGAGCAAAAGCGCCGTCTGCTTGATGGAAAAGCCTGCAACATACGTCTGGCGCGAGGCGTACGCACCCGTGCCGAACGGCGTGATATCCGTATCCTGCGCGCTGATCACATGCACGTCCGTAAAGGGGATGGAAAGCGTTTCGCTCGCCATCTGCGCGAATACGGTGTCCGCCCCCTGACCGATTTCCGTTTCGGCAAGCTGAAGCTGGATGGAGCCGTCCTGGTTCAACACCATGCGGCAGGAGGTTGACTCAAGCGAGATTGGCCACACGGCGGTGTTGTACCAGAAGATGGCCATGCCCACGCCGCGCCGCACAGGGCCGGTCTGGTTGGCGTATTCCGCAAGCTTGCGGTCGTAATCC
>CAZJYV010000138.1:0-5164 GCA_964550295.1 uncultured Clostridium sp.
TTGTAATCCCACTTGACGTAGGCGATATCCGCGCTTGAGAAGATGCGCGTCATGGAGTTGATGATGTACATACGGACATCTTCCCTCGTAAGGTCGAGCAGGAGCTGGTTTCTGCCGAGCGCGGCTTCGCGCCCAGGCACGCGCACAGCCCAATCCGGGTGCATGCGGTAGAGGTCGCTGTCTTCGTTGACCATCTCCGGCTCCACCCAGATGCCGAACAGAAGCCCCATAGCGGCAAGTTTTTTTTGCAGCCCATCCAGACCGCGCGGCAGCTTTTTTGTATTCACAAACCAGTCGCCCAACGCCCGGCGATCGTCGTCCCGCGTGCCGAACCAGCCGTCATCCATCACGAAAAGCTCTGCACCCGCATCCGCTCCTTCCCTTGCGATAGCGAGGAGTTTTTTTTCGTCGAAATCCATCCAGGTGCCTTCCCAGTTGTTGACGAGTACAGGCCGTTCCCTGTCCCGCCATTCGCCGCGCACGATAAACCAACGGACGAATCGGTGCATGTTGCGCGACAGTGCGCCGAACCCCTCTTCCGAGTAACTCAGAATGGCCTCGGGGGTCTCGAAGCGCGCACCCGGCTCAAGCGTCCACGAAAAGCCGGAAGGGTTGATGCCCACGACAGCGCGCGTCGTGCCGTTGAAGGACTGCTCAAAAATTTCCGCGTGATTGCCACTGTATACAAGGTTGAACCCGTAGACCCGCCCGCGTTCCTCGTCCGCGCCGGGTTCGGAGAGCATCACGAAGGGATTCGCCTTTGCAGAGCTTGCGCCGAGCTTTGAGTCGTTCACGAAGATCCCCGCACAGAGAGCGCGCTCGGTGATCTTACGCTCCGCCGCCCAAGCGCCGGTGAAAGTTGTAAGCGTATATCCCGCGACGGGCAAATCGAGCTGCGCGCTCATGGCGCGTTGTAAAACCACAGGTTCCGCGCCGCAATTCTCGTATTCAATCCGCTGCGCGATCACGTCGCACTCTTCATATGCGCTCAGGAACAGTTTTGCGCGCAGCTTTGCGGCACCGTCGATCAGCGTGATCCGATACGTTTTCGCGCCTTCGCCCGCGATAGCCGAGGGCATGCATGTCATCTGCGGCTTGCCGTTCACACACTCCGCGCTTTCCACGACGAAGTCCGTCGTCGTCGTTCCGTCCGCCAGAACAAACTCCGCTATCGGTTCACGGAAATCGCCCCTGCCCAACGTGCCGAACAGCAAACGCGCATCGTCGAGGCAATAAGCGTCGTTCCCTCTGTCCGCGACAACAGTTCCGCCGCCCGCCGGCACATCATGCCTATCCCGCAGCGCAGAATAATCGGCGCAAACGCGAAGTCTTGCGCCGTAGTGTAAAAGTGTCAGCCGGCCACCCGGTTCCGCATCCAGAATGAGGCTTGTGCGGTTTGTATCGATATGGATCGTCATCGCGCGTACCCTCCCCCCGATCATTACCAAAATAATACACCATCAGGGGGTAAGCGGCAATACGCCGCCGCTCTCTTTCGCGCCGAGATTCGCGGCGTTGGCGATAGCCGCGGCAAGATAATCCGCCGCGTTGAGCGCCTGCTCGAGCGTGTTGCCGTTATGACCGATTTCCGCGAGAAGGCATGTGCTTGAAACATGCTGGTTATACCGCCCTGCCTTTACGCGGATGTTGCGCGCGAGGCCGCCGTCTATGGAAAGCAGATAATCCGTCAGGCTTTTTGCGAGCGCATAATTCGAGGCGAAGTCCGGCATTTCATCAAAGCCGGTCCCCGTCGCGCCTTTGCCCGTACCCACGACGAACATAATGCGCGCAACCTCCTTTGTATCGATCACGATATAATCCGTGGGGATAACAGGATTGCCGTAGGAATCCCTGTGCAGGTCGATGAACAGCGTGATGCTCGGATATTTTTCTTTATAATAAAGCAGGGTTTCGAGCGAGCGGGAATAGGAGGTGGAAAGTTTGGGCGGTTCATGGTTTGTGGTATCGTGGATCACCTCGATGCTGTAGATCGTGCGCAGGTCTTCCGCCAAGCGTTCGCCTACGGCGCAGATGTTCATCGTATCATCCTGGCAGCGCCAGTCGGAATCGTGCGCATAGGAATACTGCTCCGTAGGAAAGTAACTTTCTTTTGTGTGTGTGTGATAGATCAGTACCCTCGGCTCATCCCCGGACAGATCGATATCCGGGGTTTCGGGTTCTTCGGTGCCGATGAGTTCCATCAAGAAGCCGATATCCACATTGTCGTCCACATCCGCCAGCTCAAGTTTGAGGGTGGGCCGCGGCGTCGCCTCTACCGCCTCGTTTCCCTTTCTATCCGCCGCAGCGTCGGCAAGTTTGGATGCTGCCGACGCCAGGAGGATGACGGCGCACAACCCGACGAGTACGACGGCAAGCCGGCCTTTCACTTTGGTGTTTGTTTTACTCCGCACGGTGTCTTTCATCGTTCGCATAGGTACATCCCCCCGTCCCCATATTATGAGGGCGTGGACAACTTTATGCGATCAGACTTCCGACTCCCATATAATCCATGCCAAAGAGCGCGCGGTTGATCCCGTCGGCAACAACCTTTGTCATATCGGTAACAAGCGTATCGATCTCCTTGGGAGTGACAATCAGCTCGCCAATATGCTCATGGATCACCTTGTCGGCAAGTTCCTTCAGACTTTCCTCCTCTTCATGGCGGCCCGTTTCGTCCGCAATCAAACCGATCGTATCACGCGCGATGGTTCCCGCATATACGACGAGCGGCACGCCGATGGCGATCACGGGCACGCCGAGCGTTTCCTCATTCAATCCCGTGCGGTTGTTGCCGATACCCGCGCCGGGGCTGATGCCGGTATCCGTGAGCTGGATTGTGGTGCTGATGCGCGCCGCGCGGCGGGAGGCGAGGGAATCGACGGCAATGATCACGGCGGGCTTCGTGTGCTCCGCGACGCCGCGGATAATCTCCATGGTTTCGACGCCTGTCACCCCCAGTACGCCGGGAGCCAAGGCGCTGACCTCGCGCACCGTTTCCGGCACAGCGTCGGGCATATACTGTTTGATGTGCCGCGTAACAAATATAGAATCGATCACGCGCGGGCCAAGCGAGTCAGGCGTAACCGCGCGGTTGCTAAGGCCCACGACAAGAACGGGCGCGCTTGCAGGCAAACGCTGCATTAAAACACAAGCTGCCGCGCAAGCTCGCGGGACACCATGTCAAAAAGTCCTGCGGGCTTAAAGGTCAGATCCGGCGCATCCAGCGTGATGTATTTTCCCATACGCTTTCCCAGCGCCTGGGCAGCATCGGGCGCTGCTATCGTGATGCATGAAACGCTGACCCCGTCCTGCACGAAGTTTTCCTCCTCAACGCCTCTCAGTTCAGGATGCAGCTCGCGCGCTTCCATGGCGAGATCCGTCCGTATCACACCGTTCATATCCCCGCTCCCTTCAAAATGCTTCATTCCGTATGTTATCCGTGACAAAGCCCGGCTATACACAAGAAAAAACGGGCTGAAACACGGAGAAAATATGCTTGCAATCCATATAAGCGCATGATATAATTTGCAATGTTCGAGAAAAAAAAGGGGGAGAACCGCTTTGGCTAACCATAAATCCGCTATTAAGCGCATCGGCATCACTGCCAAGAAGAACCTGAACAACCGCACGATCGTTTCCCGCACCAAGACGATTGTTAAAAAGTTCGACACCGTCGTCGCCGGCGGCGACAAGGCTGCCGTTGAATCCGTTTATACCGAGGCCGTCAGCACGGTTGACAAAGCCGCGGCAAAAGGCGTCATTCATAAGAATGCCGCAAACCGCAAAAAGGCTCAGCTCGCCAGAAAGCTCGCCGCCTCTGCGAAATAAAGCGTAAAAACCAAGCCAGCCGGCCTTCGGGCCGGCTTATTTTCGTTGATGCCGCCGCGCACAATGCGACATTTTCAGTTGCGTAGAGATGAAACCAAAGGTTTCTTTCTTTCATGTCATTCCTATGTTAAGATAGCATATATGAATCAATCTTATCCGGTCGCCAAAACGATCAAACGACTGCTCGCGAACGCTGCGTCCAATGACCGGGGCGTATTTGGGCTGTTTGCACTCTACACGATCTGTGCCGCCGCATATCCTCTCCCTGCAGTGGTGCTGCCCAAACTTGTGATCGGCGAACTGACCGGCGCTGCGCGGCCGGAATACATCCTGTACGTCGCGCTCGGATTCTTCCTCATCTCTTCCATCTTGTCATTTTTAAAAGATATCGCTAACCAAAATTCCTATATGCGCCTGACGCGGCTGCGTATCGATTATATCTCAAGCATGTTTTCGCGCATCCTGCGCATGGACTACCCTAATTGTGAGGACGACAAATTTTTTGACAAGCGTCAGAAGGCGTTTGAGTCAACCGGCAGCAACGCCAACGGGGTGGAGGCGGTATATCGCGCCCTCTTTTTTGCCCCCGCGATCGTTTTGACGGTTGCGGTGCTTGCCGTGTTCATCGGGCTGAAGAATCCGCTCATCCTTGCATCGATCCTCGTGAACATTGCCGCTGCGGCCTTTATCGGCAGGAGGGTACATGCTTTACGCTTTGCCAAGCGTGAGGAACTCGGCCATGCGGAGCGCAGGATGGATTATTTTCTGCGGACGGCGCAGGATTTTGCCTATGGCAAGGATATCCGCGTGTACGGTCTGCGCGAGCGCGTGATCGCCAACTGCAAGCGCGAAGTGCAGGGCTATGTTGATATTCTATCCATCATCGCAAAAAGAGAATATCTGCTCGGTTTCGCGGGTCTTGCGACGCTTTTGATCAGTGACGCGGCAACCTATAGCCTGCTTGTGCGGGACGCCGCACGCGGCATGAGCATCGCGGATTTTTCCATGTACCTCGCGGCAGCGGCAGCCCTTTCGCTGTACATGAAGAACCTCACGAAAGAGGTGACGACGGTCCTGAATGAAGGCGAGTATGTGAACGAGCTTTTCGCCTTCCTTGATGAGAATTTGCAAGGTGTGCAGGGCCAGCGCGGCCCCATTGAAGGGGATACGCTTGAACTCGAGTTCCGCGATGTTTCGTTTCAATACCCGCGGAGTGAAACCTACGTTTACGAGCATCTGAACCTCACCATAAAAAAAGGGGAGCGGCTCGCGCTCGTAGGCGTGAACGGGGCGGGTAAAAGCACGCTCGTCAAGCTGATGACGGGACTTTTCCATC
>CAZJYV010000139.1:0-474 GCA_964550295.1 uncultured Clostridium sp.
TCGAAGCATACTGCCTTGGCGGCGATCACATGCATCAGCGGGCCGCCCTGCGTGCCGGGGAAGATGCCCTTGTCGATCTGCTTGGCGTACTGCTCGCGGCACAGGATCATGCCGCCGCGGGGGCCGCGCAGCGTTTTATGCGTGGTGGTGGTGACGATGTCCGCATAGGGTACGGGGTTCATGTGCAGACCCGCCGCAACAAGACCCGCGATGTGCGCCATATCCACCATGAACAGTGCGCCGACCTCGTCCGCGATTGCACGGAACTTTTCAAAATCAATCGCGCGGGGATATGCGGACGCGCCCGCAACGATCATCTTGGGCTTATGCGCAAGGGCAAGCGCGCGCACCTGGTCGTAATCGATCTGCTCATCCTCGGGACGCACGCCGTAAGGGACGAAGTGGTAATACTTGCCGCTCATTTTGGGGTTGTAGGGGATGCTTGCGTCTGGATTACAGGAAGCACAGGTATAG
>CAZJYV010000139.1:484-5148 GCA_964550295.1 uncultured Clostridium sp.
CACGACGTTGTAATACTTGCCGCTCATGTTGACGGGGCTGCCGTGGGTGAGGTGACCGCCGTTGCTGAGGCTCATGCCAAGGATGGTATCTCCATGCTCAAGCATGGAGAAGTATACGGCGAGGTTCGCCTGCGCGCCGGAGTGGGGCTGCACGTTGGCATGTTCCGCGCCAAACAGCTTGCACGCGCGCTCACGCGCGATGTTCTCCACGATGTCCACGCACTCGCAGCCGCCGTAATAACGCTTGCCTGGTAGCCCTCTGCATACTTGTTGGTCAGATGGCTGCCCATCGCGGCCATAACGGCCTCGGATACGAAATTTTCGGATGCGATCAATTCGAGGTGATCGCGCTGGCGCCGGAGCTCAAGCTCCATGGCGTCGGCTATTGCGGGATCCGTTTTGCGGATGAGATCAAATTGAATCATGTTGCCCTCCGATGCGATTTTGATTGGCATTTCCACCGTTATTATAAGGGAGCGGCGCTTCTTTTTCAACCCGGAACGGGTAATATACAATGCGCAAGCAAATGAAATTCTGCCGCGACTGCGCAACATGCCCTATGCGCGCAGACGGCGCGGCAAGTTGGAGCTTGCGCGTTTTTCATTTTATAGTCTTGTCAAACAGTATCTCACCGGTTTCTGAATAGCCATTTTTCTTGTAGAACGATTGGGCCCCGGTATTATTCGCATGTGTATTTAGATGGAAATGATATATTCCTCGGGAAATGGATCACGCTCCAACTGAAGAATGAGCGCTTCTGCAACACCCTGCCTTCTGTATTCTTCTTTAACATACAAGGTTTCTATATCGACACGGCTCTCAGAGTAGCACATTGAATTTACGACTAAGCCTGTGCAATAACCGGCAGCAATGGCATCGATAAAAGCAATGCAAATAATCTCCCTGTCATTTTCACGAATGGATTTTGTTATGATTTCTTTAGTGGTGGTGTTTTCAAAAAGCTCATTAAGAACAAATAAGTCTTCTAAATCAAGCTCCGTCGCCAATCTTGCTGCTAACATTTTTAACACCTCCCAATATCAATAACGGACCCGCCAATTCCCGTTTATCATCTGCATCATAGCAAATAGAAAAGCATGCCGCAGCAGCTCCCTGTGACAGCATACCTTTCGCCTAAATGAATTTATTGTGCATTATGCCTTCCCGATATACGCTTCCATCGCCTCGTTCGCCCTTGCGGCGAGGCGTTCTTCATCGATGCTCGCGAGCCTGCCGTTGCAAACGATCATCTTCCCGCCCACAAACGTGTAGTCCGCGCCGCCCTTTACGCCAACGGTCGCGAGTACGCTCCTGGGGTCGAGGCATGCGCCCACAAGTTCAAGCCGCCTGCTGTCGATGAGGAACAAATCCGCGCATTTGCCCGCCTCAAGCGAGCCGATGTCGCTCCTGCCAAGGAGGCTTGCGCTGCCGACGGTTGCGAGCTTCAGCATGTCGTAGCCGGAGGGCGCTCTGTTTCCCCAGGTCAGCCTGTGGAGCAGGTAACCCACGCGGATTTCCTCAAGCAGGTTTGAGCCGTCGTTGCTGGCGCTGCCGTCTACCGCGAGGCCGACCTTTACGCCGGCCTTGAGCAGATCGGGGATGCGCGCCACGCCAGAGGAAAGTTTCATGTTGGAGATGGGGCAGTGGGCGATGCCTGTTCCGCTTTGCGCGAGGCGCAGGATCTCACTGTCGTTAAAATGGATGCCGTGCGCATACCACACATCGTTCCCCGTCCAGCCGAGGGATTCCATATAATCGTAGGGCCGCATGCCGAAGCGGGAGAGGGTGTAGCTCTGCTCATCCGCCGTTTCCGCGAGATGGGTATGGAGCCGCACGCCCCTTTGGCGCGCGAGAGCGGCGCTCTGCTTCATCAGGTCGCCCGAAACGGAGAAGGGCGAACAGGGAGCGAGGGCGATCTGCCGCATGGAACCGAAGGAAGGGTTGTGGTAGGCATCGATGAGCCTTGCGCTGTCGGCGATGATTTCGTCGATCGTCTGCACGACGGCGTCCGGCGGGAGGCCGCCGTCCTTTTTTGATAGATCCATGCTGCCGCGCGAGGCGACCATGCGCACGCCGATTTCAGATGCCGCGCCGAACTGTTCGTCGATGAGGCGATGCCCCGCAGCACGCGGAAAAACGTAATGATGATCAAAGCAGGTCGTGCAGCCGTTTTTTGCAAGCTCGCCGAGCGCGGCAAGGGAGGCATAGCGGACCGTCTGTCCATCGAGGTTCTTCCAAACCTCATAAAGCGCGCGCAGCCAGTCGAACAGCTCCATATTCTGCACATGCGGCAGGTTGCGCGAAAAGCATTGGTAAAGATGATGATGCGTGTTGATCAGGCCTGGATAGCAGAGCATGTGCGCGCCGCTTTGCACCTTGCAGCCCGCCGGAACGGGCAGGCCGCGGCCGATTTGCGCGATTATGCCGTTCTCGATGAGGATGTCGCAGTTTTCAAACACCTGATCCGCGCCGTCGCAGGTGACGGCGGCGCGCAGATCCTTAACAATCAGCCGATCTTTGTCCATTACCAGGGCCTCCTGCCGCAGTAGAAGTGTTTTTTCCAGTAGTTGGTGATATAGTCCCTGCGCACGACTTCGCCGTTGCTCGAGGATGCGTCGATCATCTCGCCGCTGCTGTTGATAACGATGCCCACATGGCCGATCTTGGAAAAATCGTCGCTGTAGAAGAAGATCAGATCGCCCTTCTTGAGGTCGTAGATGCTTGTGATCTTTTCCCAGCCGGAAACCTGTGCGTAGCCTGCCGCGGTCAGCCTTTGCCTGTTGCTGCCCGCCTGCTTGAGGCAGTAGTAGACGAGACCGGAACAATCGAAGCTGTCCGGACCCCTTCGGCCCAGGATGTACGGGTCGCCGAGCTGGTCTTTGGCGGTGCTGATCATATCGTCGATATTTGCCCTTGTGCGGGCTTCCTTGCGCTTTGTGGGACTTTCCTTCGCCTCGTCGCTGTAAAGGAGGTTCAGCGTGTTTTCTCCGCACAGACCGTCGGCGGAAAGGTCGTTTTCCGATTGGAAGGACTTGAGCGAAGTAACCGTCGTATCGCCGTAGTAGCCTGTGACAACGCTCATGTAGCCAAGGTCTTTCAACTGTGTCTGAATCTCCGTGATGTCATCGCCTTCCATGCCGAAGACCACACAATATTTGGGCGCGGACGCGCTATAGATCAGCTCCAGAGTGCGAAGGCCGGCAATGCCGTCGATGTCAAGCTGGATACCTAAGGATTCCGTGAAGTTCACCTGCCGCTGGAAACGCTCCACCGCGGCCTCCGTGGCAGGGCCGAATTTTTGGGTCGGCTCGTCCAGGTCGAGATAGCCAAGTTCCATGAGCCGCTTTTGCAGATTTTCCACCTCCGGCTTTTCCATCCCGCGTTTGAGGGTGGGATCAGGCGTGGGCGTGGGCGTCGGCACAGGCGTGGGAACCGGCGTGGGCGGCGGTGTCGGGGAGGGCGTGATGTCAACCAAACCGTCTGCGCTCAGGCTCTGCGTATGATCAAGGAGCGCGCCGCCCTGTGCGTCCGTCGCGGAAGGCGCGCCCGCCTCAGCCTTGCCCATGGAGGCAAGCATGACGATCAGCGCGACCATCGCCACCGCGACGCCCGCCGCGGAGCCGACGAAAAGCATGCGCTTCCTGGAGCCGGCACGCAGCCACGAGGCGCGGAATGTTCGGATGGAAAGCACTGCATGCTTGACGATGCGTTTGATCGTTTTTTGAAGTCGATTGCCCAAATAATCCTCCGGTAAGGCGGTATTTTTTAAAAAAGGGTTTATTTATTTTAGCCGTTCCGCCTGCATTTTGCAATCAGTCTGTCCGTTCCGTCAACGATTATTAACAATATCGGCAAAAAATAGAACGCGAAAAGGGCGGATTGGGAATCCGCCCTTACAGCCGTTTATTTGATTTTAGCCGACCACGATGTTCACGATGTTCTTAACGACGATTACTTTCCTGACCGTTTTCCCTTCCAGGAAAGGCTTCACCTCCGCGTGTTCAAGCACGAGTTTCTGCACCTCGTCGCCCGGCATGTCGGAAGGAACCATCACGCGGGCGCGGACCTTGCCGTTGACCTGCACGCCCAGCTCGAGCGTGTTTTCCACGAGGGCGCTTTCGTCGTATTCCGGCCACTTCGCCGCATAGAGCGGCGAGTCGAACGAGAGGACTTCGTTCATTTCCTCGCAGATGTGCGGCGCAAAGGGAAAGAGGAGGATCAGCAGCGTACGCATTTCCTCACGGGTGACGGAACCCGCCGCGTACACGTCGTTGACGAAGCTCATCATCGCCGCGACGGCGGTGTTGAACTTCATGCGCTCGATGTCCTCGCCAACCTTCTTGATGCAGCCGTTGAGAGAGGCTTTGAGGGCATCGCGCACGCCCTGTTCGTCGCTCATCATGTCCTGCAGACGCCATACGCGCTCCAGGAAGCGGCGGCAGCCCCGCGTGCCCTGCGTGTTCCAGGGAATGGGTTGGTCGAACGCGCCCATGAACAGGATATACAGGCGGAACGCGTCCGCGCCGAAATCCCTGATGTAATCGTCGGGGTTGACGACGTTGCCGCGCGATTTGCTCATTTTTTCGCCGTTTTCGCCCAGCACCATGCCGTGGCTGGTGCGTTTCATGTAAGGCTCCTTCGTCGGCACAACGCCGATGTCGTAA
>CAZJYV010000140.1:0-5079 GCA_964550295.1 uncultured Clostridium sp.
ATTAAGTGGTATGTTTTATATGAGTAGTTATTTCGACTGATCTATATCGCTAAAATAATGTACCGTGAACTCACATTTATCATTGCGCGTTAAGCTTCTGGAATACTCAAGAACCCTGCTAGACTCATCGTAGGTTGTGCAACGCAGGTCGAGCACCGTGTTATCCTCATCGAGGCCGATAAGTTTTGCCGCACCCGGATCGAGACGAGTAACACACAATGTTTGTTCACCGCGAGCAGGACGCGCTCCACTCCATTCATATGCGTCATAGATAGAAAAGACTCCGATGTCAATATCCGGAAAATTTGGCACTACCCAAGCCGGAATAAAGATTTCCTCCAGCGCGACAGGTTCTCCATCACTGAGGTTGATACGTTTTACATAATAAATCTCATCCTCGGGTGATATGTTGAGTAGCAATGCATAAAGCGTGCCGGCTTTCCTGCTCGCTTTGATAAGTGTTCTGGTAAGAGGGGTCTGTGCCCGCTCCCGCATGGTCTGGCGAAAACCGCCAAGTGTTTCAAGATCACGCTCAACCTTTCCTCCGGTTACAAAAACGCCCTTTCCCTGAACGCTCTTTATAAGGCCTTCGTATTGCAGCGCGGCGAGAGCGCTCCGTACGGAAAGTCTGTTGATTCCGTATGTTTCCGCTAGCTGACTTTCCGATGGAATGCAGGTTCCGGGGGGATATTCACCGCTTTCAATTTTCGTACGAATAACCTCACGCAACTGGATATAGAGAGGTGAACGATAATTGACACTCTTTTCCATCATGTTCAATCTTCCCTCCAATGCAACGTGCTGGTCAATTCCATTTTATCCGCTCGTCCAACGGTGCGACAGTATTCCATTAACGTATCATCCCGATTATACGTTTCGCTGATTATCCAGAAAACAGGTGCACCATTTTCGATTTTCAAATAGCCGGCTTCTTCCTCGGTCGCCGATGTGATGCTGATCTTCTCCCATCCGCGAAAGGGTATCTGGTTATAAACATTCTGCAGTACGGCAAAGAGGGAGCCATTCACGATATCCTGTTCTCCCAATCCCGGGGCAAGATCCTCGGGTATATAGGCGGTTTCAATTAAAACAGGATAATCGTCCGCCATACGAAGACGTGTTATGCGAAATAGTTTCTCGCCGAGGACCCTACGGAATCTACGTGATAGGTGTTTATCACACTCTACCGTTGAAAAGGACAGCAGACGCGACTCAGGGTAAAAGCCTTGCTCTCTCAATGAGACTGTATAACTTTTCAGGTCCTGCAACCTTCTTTCGATACGCGGCAAAATCCGCGTTCCCGAGCCTTGTAGAGAATACAGCCTGCCTTCGCTGGTGAGTCGTGCGACAGCGCTTCGGAGGGTGCTCCGGTTAATATCCCACATCGCGCACATATCCCGCTCTGACGGAAGTTTATCATGCGGTTTTAGCTTGTTATGTAGAATGTACGCAGCGATTTGCTCTTCAGCTATCGTGCGTGGTCTCGGTTCATATGTGTACATCTATGCCACCTCGTAATTGGTATGATATTATTATGGCATTCGCAAATACGAATTGCAAGTTAAATCTGAAATGCATTGATTAATACAGCCAATTTTCATACCAATTTTGAAGACCGAATTGGTTAGTTTACCTTATTACAACTATAGATACGGCTCCCCGTCTTCTCCCCTACGAGCTTGTCGTTCGCGTATAGCACGACGCGTGTGCAGTTCGAATAAACCTTCACCTGCGTTTCTGCCTCCGCGCGCTCGACATAACGCCTACCACAGACATGGATGAACGGCTCGCGGCTCCACCAAGCTTTATAAATGAAGTAGCTGTCCTTTTTTATCTTCCTGTCGAACGTCACGAGGCCCTTGTGGTTTTGACCGGCCTCGCCTCCCTCATTGCGCATGTCACTGCCGAAGTCAAACATATTCCACACGGCGGTGGACCAAAGGTACGGCCGCTCCGCGAAGGTTTCAAGCATCTTTTCATGATAATATGCCTGATATTCCTCCGAGTAGTCGCCGCAGCGTGGTTCGCTCGAATGCCATTTTAGCACCGCCTCGCAGCCGTATTCGGACAAGCCAAACACCTTATCCGGATGTTGCGCGTGGAAAGCATCGAGCCACGGCGCGTTGTCCTCCACTTTGCCGCCGTACCAGCCGAAATAATGATTGTAGCTGAACGCTTCCGGGATGTCGAGCAACGGGCTATCCACCGACAGCATGCTAACGTTCGCCATGACAGTGAAGCGCGTCGGATCCAGGCTATGACACAAGTCGTTGAGCCTGCGGTGGATGCTGACCAGCGCTTCGTCAACGCCGCTCATAGATATTTCATTGGAAAGCCCCCAACAAACGATGGACGGATGGTTATAGTTTTGCTTGACCAGTTCCGTTATCTGAGCTACGGCGTTTTCGTCGCCATCCGGCAGATATTTTGATATGAACGGTATTTCCGCCCACACGACTAGGCCGTATTGGTCGCACAGGTCATAAAAATATGGGTCGTGCTGGTAGTGCGCAAGGCGGATATAATTCGCGCCCATCTCGGCGATCAAACGGATATCCTCCTCGTGATCCGCGCGGGAAAGCGCGTTGCCGACACCGAGCCTGTCTTGATGGCGGGATACGCCGCGCAGCGGATAGCTCCTGCCGTTGAGGAAGAAGCCCTCATCCGGATCGACGTAAAACGATCTTACGCCGAAACGCACGGATACGCGGTCCAATTCTCTTTCCCCATCTAATAGAAGCGCTTCGGCCGTATAGAGGTAAGGATCATCCAGTCCGTCCCACAGGCGCACGTTGGGGATGCGGAGGTCAAAAACGGTTTCTTGCGCTGAACATGCTTTTTTTACTAGGAGGCCGCCCGAATCATCAAGGACGCGCACGCAAACCTCTTGCCCACCCCTAGCACTTGCCAGCCGCGTTTCCACGCGAACGTTGGCATCCTTCCCTTCGACGCGCGAGGTAACGTAAATACCCGCGCTCCCGTGATCATCAAGATCGAAATGGCTTTGGCTGCAGCTGATCAGACTCACGTCCCGGTAGATGCCGCCATAGAACGTGAAGTCCGCGAACTGTGGATAAACACGCCCATCAGCTGAATTGTCCGCCGAAACGCAGATGATGTTCTCCTCCTGAAGGCTTTCTGTTACGTCCGCGCAAAACGCGGAATAGCCACCCTCATGCCGAGCAACACGAGTGCCGTTCACGAATACGTTCGCTATTGCGTTGACGCCGTTGAACCGGATGAACACGCGCTCTCCCGCCGGACGGGGAAACCGTTTCACATACCAACATTGCCCGCGGAAATAATCGTTACCGCCATCCTGCCCGTCTATGGCATTCCAAGTGTGGGGCACCGTTATGGGTTCGCCCTGCGCCCGCTCCGCCTCGGCGAGGGAAAGAGCAGACCTGATAAAAATCCATTCCCCATTAAAATTTTCTGTTTTTCTCACGCGATATTCTCCCTTCTTCAATGAACATAGGGCTATAAAAATATGTTGAACTGTAACATCATCATAACTTGCTTTAGTAAGCAAACTCGTATATTATATTGATGATATTACATATATTATTGACTTGTTGCGATGCTGTGGGGAAATGCGCTTATGCTCGATCGCCTGAAAGTTAAATGTCAAAATTTGATGGTATTGCTCCCCGCCAACCTGTACATCCGCCCGGTTGGCGGCGGCGAGGCGATACGCTTTGCAAAGCTTTATCCGCCCGCTTTCCTTGAGCGGTTTATAGATGACTCCATCACCAAACTCGCCAAGCTCTGTGAGAGCCCGTCCGCCTGCAGCCTGCAGAGATTCCAGGTATACTTTTATATCGATCCCTTCCGGCTGTGCTATCTGAACTGGCTGGTCGATGGTAATGGAGAAGCACGCTTCATGGTCACTTTCGGGCCTTTTATCATCGAACGCCTGAGCGTGGCCGAACTGCGCTACATTGCACACAGGATGAAACTTGGCAGCGACAACTGCGCCATGCTGGAATCGTTTTTCGGCATCATTCCCTTTTTTGATCGCGGCACGCTGGTAAAGCTGACCTGCATATTTCAGGATTACTTCGAGGCGATGCCGGGCAAGCCAGAGATCGTCACGATAGATCATTCCGTGGACCTATCTGGCGATGGGATTTCCATCGAGGACAAGTTCACGGATCGCGGCTTTGTGGAAGGCAACTACAAAGCGGAAGCAAAGCTGCTATCCGCGGTGGAGAGGGGCGACACTGATTACGTCCGCTCTGTTTTCGACTCAAACGTGCGTTTCATCAATATGCCCCCGCGGTATCCGAGTGACCCGCTTCGGGAGATCAAGAACCTTTCCATCACTCTCAACTCCATCAGCCTGCGGGCGGCCATCAGCGGTGGGCTGAACTCCAATGTCGCCCATAATATGTCCCATGCGTTTGCGGTGCGTATCGAACAGCAGAACAACGCTGAAGCGGTGGGTAAGCTGATTTCCGAAATCGCCGTAAGCTATGCGGAAGCGGTCAGAAAGTATGCGCTCAAAGGTTACTCGGATTTGATCGTCAATGCGATCAACTATATAAGAAGGAACCTATCCTCACCCGTTTCATTGACGGAAATCGCCAATCATCTGCATATAAGCCGGGAACACCTGTGCCGGCAATTCAAGTATGAAACAGGCATAACGCCGACCGAGTATATCCACAAAACAAAGATTGAGGAATCCTGCCCTTTGCTCGCTTCGCGTAAATATGGTATAGGCGACATCGCGCTCATCTTTGGATACTCTTCGCCTTCCCACTATACAAAGATGTTCGAACGCGTTATAGGGGCCTCCCCCAAATACTGGCAGGGCATGCAAAAATAGCTACGAGATAGCGAAAGCACTTGAAAATAACCACACCAACGTAAACGTGAAAGCAGCGATGGAACGCTACAATAAAGAGAAGGCAAATTATACAAACTTCATGTTTTCTTGCTGCGGCGAATCGATGCAGGACGACGAATAACAAAAGGCTTACCGCCAAGCACTTCAAAAATGCTAAGTAGTCAGCCTATTTGGGTCTTTCCCGCATTCTGTGTAAACTCGGAAATTGCGTAAGATAGAGCAGTATT
>CAZJYV010000141.1:0-5068 GCA_964550295.1 uncultured Clostridium sp.
GAGATCGCGACCACCCGCCCCGAGACCCTTCTCGGCGACACCGCCGTCGCCGTCCATCCCGAGGACGAGCGTTACGCGGGCCTCGTCGGGAAGCGAGTGAAGCTCCCGCTGACGGACCGCCTGATCCCGGTCGTCGCCGATTCCTACGTCGACCGCGCGTTCGGCACCGGCGTCGTCAAGATCACCCCGGCGCACGACCCCAACGACTGGGAGGTCGCCCGCCGACACTCCCTTCCCGTGATCAACATCCTCAATCCCGACGGCACCCTGAACGACGCCGTCCCCGCGAAGTACCGCGGGATGAAGTGCCCCGTCGCGCGAAAGGCCGTCGTCGCCGACCTCGAGGAAGCCGGCCTTTTTAAGGGCGGAACGGAGTTCGGGATTCACGACGATGAGCGCACGCGCAATACCGTGACGGATCGCACCGGCCTGACCGGTGGTGCCGCCGCCGTGCACGTTGGCGCTGATATCGAACTTCGCGAGTGTCTCCGTCAGTACGAGGGGTTCGCGGACAATCATCTTGAGAGTTTCAAGACCAAAATAATCCTCGAGGTCACGCTTATTGACGGTGATACTGCCTGCTCCGGGTATCAAACGAACACGAGCAATAGAGGACTTGCGCCTACCGGTTCCGAGATACTGAGTAATCGTTGCCATAATCTTATCTCCTTCCCGTTACTTGAGCACAAGGGTCTCTGGCATTTGCGCGGCATGCTCATGCGTAGCGCCGGCGTAAACGCGCAGCTTCTTGAGCATCTTGCGGCCGAGAGGGCCCTTGGGCATCATGCGGCGAACCGCCTCATAAACAGCGAAATCAGGCTTCTTTGCCATCAGATCGCGATAGGAAACTTCTTTGAGTCCGCCGGGATAATCGGTATGATGGATATACTTTTTCTGATCGAGCTTTTTTCCGGTAAGCACAATCTTGTCCGCGTTGACGATAATGACAAAATCGCCGGTATCGACGTGCGGCGTATATATGGGCTTGTTCTTCCCGCGCAGTATAGAGGCAACCTGGGATGCGAGCCGGCCGAGCACCATGCCGCTCGCGTCAACCACGTGCCACTTACGCTCGAGAGTTTCGCCCTTTGCCATATAGGTTTTCATGGCTAATCCTCCTAAGGTAATTGAAGTTATCAGTTCCGCATCGACCTTCATTCACTGCCGGGGCTAGTGGCCGCAAACGTCCATCCTGCAGAACACGCAAATGTTATTTTATAGAATTCTCTTGGTCATGTCAAGCAAAAAAGAAGATTAATGCTCGAATTTTTTAAAAAAAGTATCACGATGGCAGATCGTTCACTTCATGTCGCAAAAACCGGTCTGCCGCAGCGCTTCAAACAGAACGATCGCCACTGCATTTGAAAGGTTCAGCGAACGCCTGTCGTTTCGCATGGGGATGCGCACGGCGTCATCCGCCCGCCGGGAAAGCAGCGCCTTGCCAAGTCCGGCCGTTTCCTTACCGAATACGAGAAAATCTCCGTCCCTGTATACCACATCGGCGTAGGATCGCGCAGCGTGCGTGGAAGTCAGGTGAAACCGCGCGTTCGGGTTTCGCTCTTCCACCTCGGCAAACGAATCGTAATAAGTTATGTCCAAGTATCGCCAGTAATCGAGTCCCGCGCGCTTGAGATGTTTGTCCTCCACGGAAAAACCAAGCGGGCGCACCAGATGAAGCATTGCCCCCGTCACGGAACAAGTACGGGCGATATTGCCGGTGTTTTCAGGTATTTCAGGCTCGACGAGTACGATGTTAAACAAGCTCCTATCCCCCGTTATCCAATATAGATGAAGAAGCAGTTGCCGCCGTATGTCGCATAATACTTAAAACTGCTGCTCCAAGTCGTTCCTTTTGAAGCGGAGCGAAAATACATGACATCCGACGGAAGGAACGTATCCTCCGCGACAAAAATCTGTTTGACAGCCTCAACCGCTGTGCTGCTCGGTTTTACAGCGCGCAGTTCGCTCTCGTCCGATGCGACGGAAAACTGATTTTTCTGAAAAATCACGCCTTGAACCGTGTTCGGAAACCGCGAGCTTCGGATGCGGTTATAAATAACGTTAGCAACAGCTGCCTGCGCCTCGAGCGATGTGCCCTTCGCCTCCTGATGAACCACCTGTGCGATCAAGAGCAGTTCGTCTGCCGTATAGCCGTTCGCGTCGGAGAAAGAACCGTTATTCGAACCGGATGGGGTTGCGCTTGGCGTTTGTGTCGCCGCAGCTGACGCTGTTGGCTTCGATGAAGACGTCGCCGCGGGTTTAGGCGTGGATGAGCTTGTCGGCTTTGCGGTCGGTACAGCGCCGAATTCAATGAACTCCGCCAATATAAACCCTGTATCTTCGCCCGTTTCCACGCGAAACCAATCGCCGCATGTACCCGTGACGGTCAGCTTAGTGTTCTCTTCTATTTCCTTGACGACAGCATAGTCCGTACCGGGGCCTGTCCGCAGATTCGCGCTGCCCGCGTTGAGATAGGCTTTTTTATCATCCAGTTTCTCAACAATATAGGTTGACGCGGGCGTGGGTGAAAGCGTCGGTGACGGTGTCGGTTCGATGGTTGGAGGCGGAGTGGGACTTGCCGTCGGGAGAAACGGCGTAACCTGCTTCGTGGGATTGGGCGTAATCTCCAATATTGCTTCCGCCAGCGCTGGCGCCGCCTCGGCGCGAACCGCCATCTCTTCCTCGGTATACAGGTTAGCAGTCTGCGCGCTGGCAAGGCAGCCCGAGAGTGCGGCGATCATGACAATAATGGCGATCAATTGCGTTGTTCGGCGGCTCATACGATCAGAGGATGAATTTCTGGAGATCCTGCTCATCGAACTCGCGGCTCATGTGTTCCTTCACATAAGCTTCATCCACCGTCACCTTGATGAGCGGGTGGTTGCCGCTTGCGTTGAAGGAAATATCTTCCAGCAGGTTTTCCACAATTGTATGCAATCTACGAGCGCCGATATTTTCGCTGCTCTCGTTCGCATTGAACGCGTATTTTGCGATGGTTTCAAGCGCGTCGTCCGCAAATTCAAGCACGATGTTGTCCGTCCTCAGAAGCGCGGCATATTGCTTGGTGATCGCATGCTCAGGCTGCGAGAGGATGCGCCTATAGTCCTCGACTGTGAGCGCGTTGAGATCGACCCGGATCGGAAAACGTCCTTGCAATTCCGGAATCAGATCGGATATTTTGGATACGTGGAATGCGCCGGCCGCGATAAACAGGATGAAGTCCGTCTTGACAGGGCCGTATTTCGTATTGACCGTACTGCCCTCGACGATGGGCAAAATATCCCGTTGCACGCCTTCGCGCGACACATCGGGGCCGGAAGCATGTTCCGATCCGGCAATCTTATCGATTTCGTCGATGAATATGATGCCATCTTGCTCGGCTTTTTCGACTGCCACGCGGATGACTTCATCCATATCGATGAGCTTCTCAGACTCTTCCTGCGTAAGGATCTTACGCGCTTCGCGCACATTCACCAAGCGTTTCTTTTTCTTAGGCGGCATCAAACCTGCCATCATCTCATTCAGGTTAATGTCGATACCCATGGCAAGCATAGCATCGCTGCCTGTTTGCGTCTGCTCGATCTCCACCTCGACCAATTCATCCTCAAGGAGGCCAGCGTGCAGCTTCGCAGCCACTTCCTCACGGCGGGTGAGATGGTGCTGCTTCTCCTCCTCGGTCAACTCAACAGGTTCGTTCTGCGCGCCGCCTCCGAGCAGAAGCTGGATCGGGTTAAGCGACTGCGCCGTTTTTTTCCTCTCAAGCGGAACGAGCAGATCGATCAGGCGCTGTTCTGCGGAGCATTGCGCGACAAGACGAACCTTTTCCATTTTTTGATCCTTGCATAGGCGTATAGACGCCTCCACAAGGTCTCGCACCATCGAGTCTACGTCGCGACCGACATAGCCGACCTCCGTGAACTTCGTTGCCTCCACTTTGACCAGCGGCGCATCGACGAGCTTGGCAAGCCTGCGCGCAATTTCCGTTTTGCCTACGCCCGTAGGCCCTACCATAATAATATTTTTCGGCGTGATCTCCTCGCGAAGCTCGGGTTCGAGCCGCGCACGGCGGTAACGATTGCGCAGCGCGATTGCGACGGCGCGCTTTGCGTCATCCTGACCGATGATATATTTATCGAGAGACTCGACGATTTCCTTTGGTGTGAGCATTATATTTCCTCCACCGAGATGTTGCCGTTTGTGAAAACGCAGATGTTGGAAGCGATCAGCAACGCTTTCTCCGCGATGTCACGCGCCTCCATCTCTGTATTCTCCTTGAGCGCCTTCGCTGCGGCAAGTGCGTACATGCCGCCGGAACCGATCGCAGCGATTCCGTCATCCGGGTCGATGACCTCGCCCGTTCCAGAAACTATGAGCAGCTCATCGGCATCCGCCACGATGAGCATCGCCTGAAGCTGGCGCATGACCTTATCGCTGCGCCAGTCCTGCGCGAGTGAAACGGCGGCACGTTTAAGGCTGCCGCTGTATTTTTCAAGTTTTGATTCAAACCGCTCGCATAATGTAAACGCGTCCGCGACAGAGCCTGCGAAGCCGACAACGACCTTGTCGTGATACAGCCGACGGACCTTTTTTGCGGTTTGCTTCATAATTGTGCTTTCGCCGACTGTCACCTGACCGTCGCCCGCAACAGCACATTTTCCGTTTTTCCGTACGGCGATTATCGTCGTTCCCATTAAGGGCATATGGAATCCGCCTTTCCTATCAATGGAGATTATGATAGCATATCCACGTTACGCTGTAAGCGTTTTTCACAATGCTTAACATTTTATTCGCAATCCCGTGACAATAAGGGACAAATACCATCTATGATGTTCAATGAGCGCGCCGCGATTTTTCCATATCGCTCCTGTTTGCCGCGAATACGTTCGTCAAGCCCTTCGATGATGCCGTAATGGATGTTCATCGGCTGAAAGTCACGCCCCGCATAAGAGGATACATACCGCCCCAATGCGCCGATTGCAGTTTTTGCCGTAAAGTCGATTCTAGGCTGCCCGAGTAGCTGCCGAGCGAGATCGATTCCTGCGAGCGCGCCGCTCGCCGTGCTTTCAAT
>CAZJYV010000142.1:0-2737 GCA_964550295.1 uncultured Clostridium sp.
CACGGTGTGGTCATTCCCAAGCGGCGCGCCGTTTCGGTTACCGCCGCCGCCTCAAAGGCGAGCGCCGGCGCAACGGAATACTGCATGGTTGCGCGCGTGGCGAACCTATCGGGCGCAATCGACCGCCTGAAGGACGAAGGGATGTGGATCGCCGGCGCGGATATGACCGGCAAGCCCATGAACGACGTCCGCATGGAGGGCGCGCTGGTTCTCGTCATCGGCGGCGAATCGGAAGGGCTTTCGCGCCTCGTTCGCGAAAAGTGCGACTTCCTCGTGAAAATCCCCATGTTCGGGCCGCTCGATTCCCTCAACGCGTCTGTCGCCGCGGCGGTGCTCATGTTCGAAAAGCGCCGTCAGGACGGGTGCGCAAAATGATTGAACCTGAGATCCTTTCCGATGAGGAGCTGGTCAGCGCATGGCGGCGCGGGGATGAATACGCCGCCGAAAAGCTGATCGAGCGCTACAAAAACATGGTGCGCATGAAATCGCGGCCGTATTTTCTCATCGGAGCGGACAGGGAAGATCTCGTGCAGGAGGGGATGATCGGCCTGTATAAAGCCGTGCGCGATTATTCCCCGGAGCATGAGATGAGCTTCCGCTCGTTTGCGGATATGTGCGTGCACCGCCAGATCATCACCGCCATCAAGCGCGCCACGCGCAAGAAACACGCGCCGCTCAACAGCTACGTTTCCATTTACCGCAACGAGGATGAGGAGCGCGATCGCCCCCTGATTGACACCATGCAGACCGTGCGCACCGACAACCCGGAGGAGATGTTCATCTCCCGCGAATCGCTCGAGGGCATGCGGGGTATGCTCGAGAATATGCTTTCCCCGCTCGAAAAGCGCGTGCTGGACCTGTTCCTCGACGGGCGCTCCTATCAGGAGATCGCGGAGATCATCGCGCGCGGCACAAAAACCGTGGACAACGCCCTCCAGCGCATCAAAAAGAAGCTGGAAGTCTATCTGGATCAAAACCGGTAAGGGGCTTTTCCGGCCCCGCGGCGTGCGCCGATTGTCCGCGCCGACAAACGCGCGGCAGCAAAACCCGCGCCCGACGCCAAAGGGTATGTGCATTGCGACAAAAGCGTGAATTTCACGCTTTCGCTCTTGCGAAAAAGCGTAAGTCGGTGTATGCTTAAAGTATCGATAGTTTAAATGTCGATAATGCATATTTCATATCGTCTCTAATATTTTATGCAGCAACCGCGCATTCACGAGAACGCGCTGCATGACTCAATATTCACAATGACGGAGGAAGAATCATGGAAAACATCAGGGTAGCAATGTGGGGTTTCGGGGCCATGGGCGGTGGAATCGCGGAAGTGCTCTGCCGGAAAAAGGGCGTTGAAATTACGGGCGTATGCCGCCAGAACCCCAAGTACGAAGGCAAGAGCATGTACGAAGTGCTCGGCATCGAAAGAGGAGACCGCCCCGAGGCGCTCATCCACACCGATATCAGCAAGGTCGTTTACAAGGGCGCGGCGGACATCTGCGTGATCGCGACGGATTCCTTTACGCGCGACGTGTTCCCCAAGATCAAGTACGTCGTCGAGCAGGGCATCAACGTCGTCTCCATCTCCGAGGAAATGAGCTATCCCAAGGCGCAGGAGCCTGAGCTTGCCGCCGAGATGGACCGGCTTGCCAAGGAAAACGGCGTCACGATCCTCGGCACGGGCATCAACCCCGGCCTGATGATGGACCTGCTCGCCATCTGCTTCTCCGGCTGCATGACGGATGTGGAGAGCGTGATGTGCAAGCGCGTCAATTCCCTCTCCCCCTTCGGACCCCTCGTGATGAAGGAGCAGGGCATCGGCATCACCGTCAAAGAATTTGAAGAAGGCTGCCAGAACGGTCACCTTTCCGGACACGTGGGCTTTGCGGAATCCGCGGGCATGATCGCCGAAGCTCTGGGCTGGAAGATCGACAAGTTCGAGCAGCAGATGAAGCCCATCGTCACCAGCGTTGACCGCAAGTCCCCCTACGGCTTTGCCAAGGCGGGCGACGTGGCGGGCGTCAACATGACCGCCCAGGCTTATGTGGACGGCGTGCAGCGCATCGACCTCATCCATCCCCAGCAGATCGAACCCGAGATGGAAGGCACCAAGACCGGCGACTATATCGTCATCAAGGGCACGCCCAACGTCAACATGGCGAACACGCCGGAGATTGACGGCGGCATCGGCACCATCGCGATGTGCGTGAACATGATCCCGCACGTCATCAACGCCAGGCCCGGCCTCAAGACCATGCTCGACCTGCCCGTCCCCCACGCCATCATGGGCGACATGAGGGACATGATCGAAAAATAAGCAACCATACGGACGGCCGGGCGCTCCCGCATACGGCGATCATCAAGCATGCGCTTTGTGCGGGGGCGGCCAATTGGCCGCCCGTTTTTTCAATGGCGCAGCAGCGTTTTTTTCAGAGTGAATGGAGGGAGAAAACATGGCAAACAAGGGCGACTGGGTGCTTACGCACACCATCGTATTGAAGCCGGAGCAGCGCGCTCCGCAGGTGCCGGAGGATACCAAGCAGGTACCCCTCGAAATGTGGGTCAAGGGCTATCTCAACCAAAATGCCGAGATCGGCGACGAGGTGGAGGTCACAACCCGCACGAAACGCGTCGTGCGCGGCACGCTCGTGGAAGTCAACCCGCGCTATACCCACGATTACGGCGAATTCGTGCCCGAGCTTTTAACCATCGGCGACACGGTGCGGGACATCCTGTTCGGAGG
>CAZJYV010000142.1:2762-5037 GCA_964550295.1 uncultured Clostridium sp.
TCGCCCGCAAGGGCGAAATCATGAAGACCGCCGTCGGAATGGACTATTCAACGTTTGAGTCCGGCTCGATTGCCTTTGATTACGAGGGAATGCTCCGCTCCACCGGTCTTGACATCGAGGAAATCATCCGCATTCAAAGCGGTTACGCGATTGGCAACACCCCGCTCATCGAGCTTAAAAACATCACCGCGCTGGCGCGCAAGCTCGCCCCGGCAGGCAAGGGCGCGCGCATCTTCATCAAGGACGAGGCTTCGAACCCCTCCGGCAGTTTCAAGGTCCGCCGCGCGGCGACCAGCATTTACATGGCAAAAAAGATGGGCTACAAAGGCGCCATCGCCGCCACCTCCGGCAACTACGGCGCGGCAGTCGCCTCCGTGTGCGCGATGAGCGGTCTGCGCTGCATCGTGGTGCAGGAGTGCTACGATTCCCGCCGCATCGGCCAGCCTGAAATCGTGGAAAAGGCGCGCAAATGCGAAGCCTTCGGCGCGGAGGTCGTGCAGCTGAGCGTCGGTCCCGAGCTGTTCTATATGTTCCTTCGCATGCTCGAGGATACGGGTTATTTCAACGCCTCCCTGTATACGACATACGGCATCCTCGGCGTGGAAACGCTGGGCTACGAGATCGCCTCCCAGTTCCGCGGCCGCTACGGCTTCGATCCGGACGCGATCGTCGCCACCAACGCGGGCGGCGGCAACCTCACGGGCACTGCGCGCGGTCTGCTCAAAGCAGGCTGCAACGCCAAGATCATCGCCGCGAGCGTGAACCTTTCCGGCCTGCACATGGCAAGCGATACGCAGTTCAACAAAAAATCCTTTACCACGGGTCACACGGGTTTCGGCATACCCTACTCCACCTGGCCGGACCGCAGCGACGTACCCCGCAGCGCGGCGCGCCCGCTCCGTTATATGGACCGTTATGTCACCGTCGCCCAGGGCGAAGTGTTCTACACAACGGAGATGCTCGCCTCCCTCGAAGGTCTTGAGCGCGGTCCCGCGGGCAACACCAGCCTTGCGGCGGCCTTCTCCATCGCACAGGAGATGGACAGCGACCAGTGCATCGTCGTGCAGGAAACCGAATACACGGGCGCGGGCAAGCACATCAATCCGCAGCTCGCCTTTGCGCGCAAGAACGGCGTCGACATCCGCTTTGGCAACCCGGAGGAGGAAGTGCCCGGCAAGAGCATCATTTTGCCCGCGCACCCCTCGCTGATCAAAGCGCGCGATGTGGACGTGGATCATATGCGCCGCAGCCTCATCCGCAACGCGCTTGCGAGCGTGAAAACCGCGCCCACGGACGCGGACGTCGACTTCCTCGCCGAGGAAACCAAGACGAACCGCGCGTTCGTGCTCGATGCGATCAAAGCCAATCGGTAAAAGGAGCGAACACATGAAGAGAGAGGACGATTTTGCATTACGGCGCGCCCATCTGGCTTCCCTGAGCGACAAGGAGCTGGAGGAGCGCTTCTGGAAGCTGGCGGACGGGCTCACAGACCCGCTGCTGAAATTGGGTTATGACAACACCTCGCCCGCCATCGAGCGAAGCGTGCTGCTGCGCATGGGCTTTTCCTCCATTGAGGCGAAGGCGATCGTGGACGGCTGCATGGAGAGGAATCTCCTCGCGCACGGCGCGGGCAATGTGATTTTAAGGCTGTCCCGCACGAAGGGAATGGAAATCAGGGACGCAGGCCTCGCGCTGTGCGAGGGCAGGCTTTGGGACGAAGCCTGCGCGGCCTTTTAACGGAGGTGCGATATGAACGAAACCTATCAGCTTGACCCGAACAAGAACATCGACGTTTCCGAGATCCTCAAGGATCTTGAGCATTACCATCCGCGGCGGCAGGGCTGGACGTGGCGCGAACCCGCGCCCAATCTGCACATGGGGCTTTTCGATTATCAGGATTGCAGCAAGCCCCTCAAGGACAGCGTACCCCTGCCCCCCGCGCATTACTTCGGGGATATCGACCCGCAGCCCCAACCCGTCATCACGACCGAGATTTCCTCCGGCCGCTTTGAGGACGACATCCGCCGTATGCGCATGGCGGCGCACCACGGCGCGGATCACATCATGGTCATCCGCACCGCCGGACAGAGCCATTTCGACGGGCTGATCGAAGGCACCCCGCAGGGCATGGGCGGCGTTCCCGTCACGCGCAAGCAGGTGCGCGCGCAGCGCAAGGCGCTGGATATGATCGAGGATGAAGTCGGCCGCCCCATCAATTACCACAGCTATGTTTCAGGCGTGGCGGGACCGGATATCGCCGTTATGTTCGCGGAGG
>CAZJYV010000143.1:0-4913 GCA_964550295.1 uncultured Clostridium sp.
AAATCGCCCTTTGAGCTTTCCGGCGGCGAAAAGCGCCGCGCGGCGCTGGCGGGCATCATCGCGATGAAGCCCAAGTACCTCGTTCTGGATGAGCCGATGGCGGGTCTTGACCCGCTCGGCAGGCGGGCGATCCTCAACACGATCGATTCCCTGCGCGAAAGCCTCGGCTGCGCGGTGGTGATGATCTCCCACTCGATGGATGACCTTGCCGACCGCGCCGAGCGCGTGGCGGTGCTCAACGAGGGCAGCCTGCTGCTGCTCGACACCGCCCAAAACGTGTTTGCGCAGAGCGAGCTGCTCGTTTCCGTCGGCCTCGACGTGCCGCAGGTTGCGCGCCTTAATATGGCGCTGCGCGCGCGCGGGGTGGATCTGCCGGCGGGCATCTACGACAGGGCAATTATGGAGAAGGTGCTGCTCAACCTGCTCGGCAAGGGGGTTCAAGCGTGATTAAGGATATCACATTAGGTCAGTATTTCCCGGGAAATTCGGCCATCCACCGGCTTGACCCGCGCACGAAGCTCGTGGGCATGATCGCGTACATCGTGATCGTGTTCATCATCACGGATCTGCCGCTGTTCGTTCTGCCGGCGCTGTTCGTGCTGATGACCACGCTGCTCGCGCAGGTTCCCCTCACCTATCTCGTAAAATCGTTAAAGCCCATCCGGCTGCTGCTGATCTTTATGTTTGTGATCAACGTGTTCATGATCAAAACGGGCGAGCCGCTGCTGGATTGGCACTTCATCCATGTCACCTGGGGGGGCATTTGGCAGGCGGTGTACATCACGCTGCGGCTGATGCTGCTGCTGCTGGGCACGAGCCTGATGACCCTCACCACAACGCCCATCGCCCTGACGGACGGCATGGAAAAGCTGATGACGCCCCTTTCGAAGATCGGCTTTCCCGCGCACGAGCTTTCCATGATGATGACCATCGCCCTTCGTTTCATCCCCACCCTCATCGAGGAGGCGGATAAAATCATGAAGGCGCAGATGGCGCGCGGCGCGGATTTTGAAAGCGGCAACCTCATCCGGCGCGCAAAAAGCATGGTGCCCGTGCTGGTGCCGCTGTTCATCAGCGCGTTCCGCAGGGCGGACGAGCTGGCGATGGCGATGGAGAGCCGCTGCTACCACGGCGGCGAAGGGCGCACGCGTATGCATGTGCTGCGCTTCCGCGCGGCGGACGGAATTGCGGCCCTTTCCCTCGCGCTGATGACGGCGGCGATCATCGCCGGCCAAAGACTGCTGTTTTGAGCGCGCGCGGACGAACCGTCACGCTTGCCGTCGCGGCCGCTCTATTGGTCATCGCCGTTGTTTTAAGCGTGGGCATCGCCCGAAACGATCCGCTTGCAGACCTTGCGACTCAGATCAACCGCTTTGGCTATACCCTGCGCGCCGAGGACTTTTATGTGCTTGGCGGCGCGGAGGATCAAAGCATCGCGCAGGTGCTGGCGGATGAGGAAACCGGCCTTGCAGCCGTCGTTGCCGCGAGCGGGCAGGCAGGCTTTCCCGCGGATACGCAAACCGCCGGGGAGGTCACGGTGCTGCTCGCAAAAACGGGCAAGGGCGTTGTTACGATATACCTGCTGGACGGGAGCGTTCAGCTTTGCTTCCTGCAAACTGAAAACGGGGAGATCGAGCCGATACAATGACGCGCGTACGCATGATCATCCAATATGACGGCACGCATTACGAGGGCTGGCAGCGCCAGCTCACGGGCCTTGGCATCCAGCAGGTGCTGGAGGAAGAGCTTGAAAAGCTCACGGGCGAAAAAACCGTCGTGCATGCCTCCGGCCGTACGGACAGCGGCGTACACGCCCTCGCACAGGTTGCGCATTTTGATACGAACGCCCGCATCCCGCCGGAAAAGTTCGCTTACGCGCTCAACGTCGGTCTGCCGCCGGATATCCGCATCGCCTTGAGCGAGGCGGCGGAGGGCTTCCACGCGCGCTTTGACGTAAAGCGCAAACATTACCGCTACCGCCTGCAGCACAGCCCCCACGCGGACCCGTTCACGCGGCAAACCGCGCTGCATGTTTACGGCGCGCTCGACGTCGCCGCGATGAACGACGCGGCCGCCCGCGTGCTCGGCACGCACGACTTTGCGGCGTTCAAGGCTTCCGGCATCGACCCGGAAAGCACGGTGCGCACGATTTACGAATCCCGCTGGACGGATGCGGGCAGGCTGGTTTATTACGACGTCGCGGGCAGCGGTTTTCTCTACAACATGGTGCGTATTTTAGTCGGAACCATGCTGGAAATCGGTTTGGGGCGGCGCGGTGCGGATGCGATGGACACGGCGCTTGCCTCCGGGCTGCGAAGCGACGCGGGGCCGACAGCCCCGGCGCACGGCCTCGTGCTTGCCCGGGTGGAATATGAGGACTTTGACACGGAGGAGCACATACCATGCAAAACATCCTGGTAGCGGCGCCCGTTACGCAAACGCATCAGACGATGCTCGCGAGCGCGGCCCCGGAGGCGGAAATCGTTTACGCGAGCAAAGCCGAGGTCACGTCGGAACAGGTTCAAAAGGCCGATGTCATCTTTGGCAACGTACCGCCCGCGCTGATTGCAAACGCGGAGCGTCTCAGGCTGCTTCAGCTTTATACCGCGGGAACGGACGGGTACCTGGCCGTTCTTCCTTCAGGCTGCAAACTCACAAACACCACGGGCGCGTTCGGCCTTGCCATCAGCGAGCACCTGCTTGCCATGCTTCTCATGCTCATCAAGCGGCTGCACCAATATAGGGACAACCAGCTCCGCCGCGAATGGCTCGATCGCGGAACAGTCACCTCCATCGAGGGGGCGACGGTGGTCGTGCTCGGTTTGGGGGATATCGGCGGCGCGTTTGCGCGCAAGTGCAAGGCGCTGGGCGCATATACGATCGGCGTGCGCCGAACGGACGCGAACAAACCCGACTATCTCGATGAACTCGTGCTCTCGGACGCGCTTGACACGGTGCTGCCGCGCGCGGAGATTCTCGCTATGGCGCTGCCGAGCATGCCGGAAACCACGCGCATCCTGAACCGCGCGCGCATCGGTCTGCTGCCGGACGGCGCGGTTGTATTGAACATCGGGCGCGGCAGCGCGATCGATCAGGAGGCGCTCGCGGACGCAATCGAAAGCCGCGGCCTGCGCGCGGGGCTGGATGTAACGGACCCGGAGCCGCTTCCGCCCGACAACCGCCTTTGGGGTCTTGAAAACTGCATCATCACGCCGCATGTGTCGGGCTTTTTTCACCTCAAGGCGACGCATGACAACATGGTGAAGATCGCCTGCGAAAACATCGTTCGCCTGCGCGAAGGCAGGGAACTCATCAACCTCGTCAACCCCGAAACAGGCTATAAGCTGAACAAATACGACGGCGGAAAGGATCTCCTCAAATGAACACATCCAAACTCGTTCGCGCGGCGCTGATGACGGCCATCGTCATGGCGCTGACGCTCATCGTTCTGCCCCTCCCCATGAGTCAGGGCTACATCAACCTCGGCGATGCGGGCATCTACGCGGCCGTTGTCGCCGTGGGCGGCATTTGGGGCGTGGCTGCGGCCGCACTGGGCAGCGCGCTGGCGGATGTTATCCTCGCCTATACGATCTACGCCCCGGCAACGTTCCTCATCAAAGGGCTTGCCGCGTTTTTCGCGATGCTGCTGCTTAAAAAAGCCAAAGGCGGCTGGCGCGTGCTCGGCCTGGTCGGCTGCGGCATGTTCATCGCGTGCGGCTATTTGCTCTACGAGGGTCTTTTCGTGTACGACAGCATTGCCGCAGCGCTCGTGAACCTGCCCTTCAACCTGATTCAGGGTGTGGTCGGCGCGGCGCTGGGCTACGCGCTCATCAGCTTTCTCGAAAAACTGCATCTGGACGCGAAATAACAGGCAAAGCCAAAGCGGCTGCCCGTTGAAAGCATAAAAAAAGGAGGCTGTTATGGGATTGGAAACCACGCTGCTCATCATCCTCTTGGCTCTCGCCGTGGTCGAAGCGGCGCTGATTGTCCTGCTCTACACAAAGCGCAACAGGGAAGCGGACGCGCTCGACCATGCGCGGCGCGAAACGGACGAATCCCTGCGCGCCATGAGAGGTGAGCTTGCGGACGTCACGCAGCGCAGCGTGCGCGGGATGGGCGAAACCCTCCTGTCCGGTCAGCACCGCGCCGCGCTTTCGCAAGAGGAACGTTTTAAAACCTTTTCGGTGGAAAACGAGCAGAAGCTTGAAAACATCCGCCAGACGGTTGAACGCCAGCTGCGCTCCCTTCAGGAGGAAAACAACAAGCGGCTCGATGAGATGCGCGGCATCGTGGATGAAAAGCTGCAAAAAACCCTTGAGGCGCGGCTGACGCAATCCTTCACGCTCGTCAACGAGCGGCTTGAGCAGGTTTACAAGGGTCTTGGCGAGATGCAGACGCTCGCCACAGGCGTGGGCGACCTTTCCAAGGTTTTATCCGGCGTGAAAACGCGCGGTATGCTGGGTGAAATTCAGCTCGGCGCGATTTTGGCGGAGATTCTGTCCCCCGAGCAGTACCTGACCAACACGCCTGTGCGCAAAGGCGCCTCCGAGCGGGTGGAGTTTGCCATCAAGCTGCCCGCGGACGACGGGCTGCCCGTGCTGCTGCCCATCGACTCCAAATTTCCCATGGATGCGTATATGACGCTCAACGACGCGTATGACAGCGGCAAGCCGGAGAACGTGAAGGCCGCGCAGGAGCAGCTCAAGGCGCGCGTCAAGGGCTTTGCCAAGGATATCCGCGATAAATACATCTCGCCGCCGGAAACGACGGAGTTCGCCTTGATGTTCCTGCCCACGGAGGGGCTGTACGCCGAGGTTGTGAAACTCGGCATGATTGAAAGTTTGCAGAGGGATTACCGCGTCAACGTGGCGGGGCCCAGCACCATGGCGGCGCTGCTCAACAGCCTGCAGATG
>CAZJYV010000144.1:0-4838 GCA_964550295.1 uncultured Clostridium sp.
AGCAACAGCACGGCGCATAACAGTGCAACAAGCTTGAGGTTGTTCTTCATGCCATTCCCTCCTTCCTGCAACGGGTTAGGGATTACCTCTAATGATAAACGCTGCTTTCGTCTAAAAGGTTGCAAAAAAGTAAATAAAGTATGAACGCGCCTGCCAATTTTCGGCATTTTTCACATTTCCCGGCGGCCTTCCATGGCCTTGAGCAGCGTCATTTCATCCACGTATTCCAAGTTGCCGCCGATCGGTATGCCGTGGGCGATGCGCGTTACGCGGATGCCTTTGGGCTTGAGCAGCCTTGCGATGTAGCTCGCCGTCGCTTCACCCTTCACATCAGGATTGGTCGCGAGGATGACTTCTTTTACGGTTCCGGTTTCAGCGCGCGCCATCAGTTCCTTGATTCGGATGTCGCCGGGGCCTATGCCGTCCGTCGGGGAAATGGCGCCGTGCAGCACATGGTATTTGCCGCGGTATTCGCGCAGTTTTTCCATGGAAAACACATCGCGCGCTTCTTCGACCACGCAGAGCGTTTCCTCGCTGCGCTGCCGATCAACGCAGATTGCGCATGGCTCCGCATCCGTGTAGTTGCCGCAGACGGAACAGTAACGGATGCTGTCCCGGGCGCGCACGATTGAGGATGCGAGTTCGCGCGCGTTGCCGTCCGGCATATCGAGTATGAAGTATGCAAGCCTTTGCGCGCTCTTGGTGCCGACCCCCGGAAGCCTCGATAGCTGCATGACGAGCGCATTGATGGAATCGACGCTCATGCGCTTATCAGAGACCCAGGTTCACGCCGCCGGTAACGCGGTTCATTTCGGCGTTCATCGTTTCCTCCGCGAGGCGCAGCGCTTCGTTGACCGCACTGATCACGAGGTCTTGCAGCATCTCCACATCGTCCGGATCGACGCACGAGGGGGCGATGACGATGGATTTTACTTCCTTGCGTCCGTAAACCGTCGCCGAAACAGCGCCGCCGCCGACAGACGATGTGAACTCGCGCTCGGAAACTTCCTGTTGAATGCGTGCGACATCCTGCTGCATTTTCTGCGCCTGTTTCATGATCTGCTGCATGTTGCCGCCCATGCCCGGAAAATTGGGTCGTGCCATATAGCCTCCAAAATAGTGATATTAACAATCTATTATACCGCATATTGCGGCCCCTGTCCATCAATCCACAATTTCTATGCTGCCGCCAAAGACGGATTTTGCCCGCTCCTCCAGCGAATCATCCGGGCTGCCTGCGAGCGTGAAACGCAGCCGTGTTCCGGGGCGCAGTTGTTCCGCGAGAGGGGTCAGCAGATTTTCCTGCTTGGTGAAGGCTTCCGCAAAGCTCTTTTGCGGAAAACCCACGCTCAGAACATCCCCATTGAGCGCGACGGAGGCTGTTTTGAACCACAGCGCCGCGAGGGAGGGATTCTTCTGCTGCACAAGCTTTTTAATGCCGTCCCACAGCGCGGCCGCTTCGTTGACGACCGCGCCTTTTTCGGCTGTCGGCTCTTTGCCGGCTGCGTTTTCTTCCGTTTTTCTGCGCGCGGCGGACGCCCTTGCTCCGGCCAAAGGCGGTTCGGCTTGCGTTGCGGGGTCGAGGGAAGCGCGTGCGAGCCGCGCTTCAAGCTTTTCCATGCGCTCAAGCAGAAGTTCAGGCGTTGGCGTAAGCTCTTCCTCGGGCGATGTGATGCGTACAATCGCGCACTCGAGCTGCACGCGGGGCAGCGTCAGGTAACGCATGTTAGCCATGGCTTTCATCAGGATATCGATCGCACGCAGCAGCGTTTCCGCGCGGACGCTTTCCGCCTGTTTGATATAGCGGCGCATGGCATCCTCTGTGCAGTCGAGGATATCCGCGCAGTCGCCGCAAAGCTTCGCGAGGAGCAGTGCGCGCAAATGCGCCGTCAGGTCGCGCGCAAAACTCGATAGGTCGCGCCCGCCGGCAATCACCTCATCGAGCGCACGAAGCGACGCCTCACGCTCACCCGCAAGCAGCTTAGCAGCGACGGAAAAGAGGAAGTCGCCCTCCATGCTGCCGAGCACGGAGTATACGTCCGCAGTGCTTACGTCGTTTCCGCAGAAGGCAAGGCATTGGTCGGCTAAAGAGAGCGCGTCCCGCATGCCGCCCTCGGCGGCGCGCGCGATGGCAAGCAGCCCCTCGCGGTCGATCGTCGCGCCGACGCCATGCACCGCGCCATCCACACAGCGTACGATATCCTCCACGCCGATTCTGTGAAAATCGAAACGCTGGCAGCGGGATAGGATCGTTGCAGGGATGCTCTGCGGCTCCGTCGTGGCAAGGATAAAAACGACATGCGCGGGCGGTTCCTCCAGCGTTTTCAAAAGCGCGTTGTTCGCGCTGTCGGAAAGCATATGCGCCTCGTCGACAATATACACCTTACGGGTAAGTTCCAGCGGCAGAAAACGCGTCTTGTCCAGCAGGGCGCGCATTTCCTCCACGCGGCTGTTGGAAGCGGCGTCCATCTCTATGATGTCCGCGGTTTCACCCTGGGTAAGTTTGCATGCTGCGCATGTGCCGCAAGGCTCGCCCTCTTGCGGGGCAAGGCAGTTCAAGGCGCGCGCAAGGATTTTTGCGGTGCTGGTTTTGCCCGTACCGCGCGTGCCGGAAAAAAGATAGGCGTGCGCGGTGCGGCCGGAGGCGATCTGGTTTTTTAAAATGGTCGTCACATGTTCCTGCCCGAGCACCTCGTCGAAGTGGCGGGGACGGTATTTTCTGTAAAGCGCCTGATAAGCCATGTTTCCTCCGAAATCCATGCCGGCATCGGCATGACACGTCAATGATTGCCGTTTATTCAGCTTAATTATACCATGAATGCTGACCGATAAGATGATTTTAGCATTTTGCGCACCTCATTGCCATAGGGAATAAAATGCTGTATAATACCATGAATGTGTCAACGAAGCAATGCAATGAGAAAGGAGTTTGCGGCTATGGAAAAGAAAAAAATCATTTTCAGCGGCATTCAACCTTCTGGTTCGCCAACACTAGGCAATTATGTGGGGGCGCTGCGCAACTGGTCGCTGCTCCAAAGCGAGGACAGGTTCTGCTATTATTGCGTGGTGAACCTCCATGCGCTGACTGTTAAGCAGGACCCGGATGATCTGCGCCGCCGTTCCCTTGAAACCGTCGCGCTGATCATGGCCTGCGGCGTCGACCCTAAAAATTCGGTCGTTTTCGTGCAGAGCCACGTCAAAGAGCATTGCGAGCTGACATGGCTGCTTGCATGTTCCACCTATATGGGTGAGCTGAACCGCATGACGCAGTTCAAGGATAAATCCCAAAAGCACGCGGACAATATCAACGCCGGCTTATACACTTATCCCGTGCTTATGGCTTCCGATATCCTGCTCTACCAGACAAACCTCGTGCCCGTCGGCGAGGATCAGCGCCAGCATATCGAGATCACACGAGATATTGCCATCCGCTTCAACAACGCGCACGGCGATATTTTTGCGGTACCCGAGGGCTATATGCCCAAGGTCGGCGCGCGGGTGATGAGCCTGCAGGATCCCAACCAGAAGATGAGCAAGTCCGATCCCAACCCGAACGGCTATGTCGCAATCATGGACGACCCCGCTGTGATCCTGAAAAAGTTCAAGCGCGCCGTGACGGACTGTGACGGCGTGATTAAATACGACCCCGTTAACAAGCAAGGCGTATCGAATCTGCTGGAGCTTTACACCTCCGTTACGGGGGAGAGCATCCCGCAGGCGGAAGAGCATTTCGCCGGTCTCGGCTACGGGGCGCTCAAAACTCAGGTGGCGGATGCAGTCATCGCCGAGTTGGCCCCCGTGCAGGAACGGTTCCGCGCCTATATGGCGGACGAAGGCTATCTGCGCTCCGTCATGGCGGAAGGCGCTGCGCGCGCTGCTGCGGTCGCGGCGGACACGCTCAAAAAAGCATACCGCGCAGTGGGGTTTGACGCGTAGCATCCTTGATCCCCGGCATTCGGTCATTGAAAATGAACAATGCATGAAGAAAAAAACGGTCATCGTCCCGTGGACGGCGGCCGTTCAAATTTGTAAGCAGGAGGGCGCATATGCGCGGACTGGGCACAATTGCAAACGTGGCGACGGTGATCGTCGGTGGGCTGCTGGGCATTTTGGTGAAAAACGGACTCAAGCAGCGTTTTCAGGATATCCTCATGAAGGCATTGGGGCTTTGCACGATTTTCCTCGGCATAGCGGGCGCGCTGACCGGCCTATTAGACATTTCGTCGGATGGAACAATTTCAACGACCGGCACAGCGGTTCTGATCGCATCGCTCGTGGGCGGTTCGCTGATCGGCGAATGGATCAACATCGAGCGCCTGCTCGAGCGCTTCGGTGAATGGCTCAAACGCAAGGCGAAAAGCGAGAACGATGCGGGCTTTGTGAACGGTTTTATCACAACCTCGCTCGTGATCTGCGTGGGCGCGATGGCGGTTGTCGGCTCCATCGAGGACGGGCTTTCGGGCAATGCGTCCATGCTGTACGCGAAGGCTGTGCTGGACGGCGTGATCGTGATGATCTTCGCCTCCACCTATGGCAAAGGCGCGATTTTCTCCGCGATACCCGTGTGCATTTTTCAAGGGTCGATCACATTGCTCGCCGGGCTGATCGCGCCGCTTCTTGGGGAAACTGTCATCGCGAGCCTATCCTTCGTGGGGTCGTCGCTGATCTTTTGTGTTGGCATCAACCTCATTTTCGGCAGCAAGTTCAAGGTGGCGAACATGCTCCCCTCTCTTCTGATCGCGGGCGTAATGGCGGGATTTGGCGGCTGAACCGCTCTTTGTAAATAAAAGAAGAGCTTCGCAAAAACGAAGCTCTTTCTTTACATATATGACTTTTGA
>CAZJYV010000145.1:0-4826 GCA_964550295.1 uncultured Clostridium sp.
AAAAGATCAAAAAAATCCGCGCGGAGCTGAACATCCCCGTGGCGATCATGCTTGACACCAAAGGGCCGGAGTTTCGGATTAAATTGTTTGAGGGCGGAAAAGCCTTCCTAAAAGAAGGGGACACCTTCACCTTCACCACGCGCGATGTGCTGGGTACGCGCGAACAGGTGGCGGTCAGCTTTCCCGGGCTGACCTGCGCGCTTGAGCCGGGGGATCGGATCCTTGTCAACAACGGCCTCCTGATCTTCGAGGTGAAGGAACTGAGCGATACCGACGCGGTCTGCGTCGTAGTCGCCGGAGGGGAAATCTCCGATCATAAGAGCATGAGCTTTCCCAACAAGGTCGTCTGCCGGGAGTATTTGAGCGAGCAGGACAAGGCGGATATCCGCTTTGGCATCGAACACGACATCGACTTTATCGCCGCAAGCTTTGTTTCCGCCAAGCAGAACCTCGCGGATCTCAACGCGTTTTTGAACGATAACGGGGGACAGGATATCGACATCATCGCCAAGATCGAAAACCGCGCCGGCGTGGATCATATTGAGGAGATCTGCGAGGAGTGCGACGGCATCATGATCGGCCGGGGAGATCTCGGTGTGGAAATCCCGTTTGAGGGGCTGCCTTATATCCAAAAATATCTCATCACCAAATGCAGGCTGCTCGGCAAGCGCGTGATCACGGCAACGGAGATGCTGGAGTCCATGATCTACAACCCGCGCCCGACGCGCGCGGAAATATCGGACGTAGCCAACGCGGTTTACGACGGCACTAGTGCTGTGATGCTTTCCGGCGAAACCGCAGCGGGCAAATATCCCGTGGAAACGGTTAAAACCATGGCGAAAATCGCGGAGGAAACCGAAAAGCACATCAATTACGCCAAGCGCTTTGCGACGAGCGAATTTCGCATCAAAAACAAGATTGACGCTATCTCCCACGCAACGTGCGGCATGGCTATCGACCTTGGCGCGAAGGGGATCGTCGCCTGCACGCTCACAGGCATCACCGCGCGCATGGTCTCCCGTTTCCGCTCGCCGGCTGACATCATCGGCATGACGACCAGCGTAAAGGCGTGGTATAAGCTTGCGCTTTCGTGGGGGGTGGTGCCTGTGATGAGTGAGTCGTTCACCTCAACGGACGTTCTGTTTTACCATGCGACGGAAACCGCAAAGAAAATCTTCGACCTTCAGCCGGGAGACAGCATCGTCATCACAGGCGGCCTCGTGAACGGCGTTTCCGGCAACACCAACCTCATCAAGGTGGATACGATCTGAACACCGCGCCCCGCACGTTGCGGGATCATCACCCGTGAACATAGCCAATCCTGTGCGCAGGACGAATGTCGGAGGGGATAAAACCATGCCAAGGCCAAGAAAATGTAGAAGGGTCTGCCGTATGCCCCGCAACAGGCGGTTTGGGCCGCTTGACGCGAGGGGCGATGAGGACGATGCCGTCCGCATGACCGTTGACGAATACGAAACCATACGGCTGATCGATTTGGAGGGGCTGACGCAGGAGGAATGCGCCGCTCAGATGAATATCGCGCGCACGACCGTGCAGGGCATTTACGACGGCGCACGCAAAACGCTTGCACAATGCCTGGTGGATGGAAAAACCCTTTTAATCGGCGGTGGGGAATACCGGCTTTGCGACGAAACGGATTTTGACTGCGGCGCCCCTTGCCGCGCAAGGCGTGGATGCGGGAGGTGCGCGCGTGGGGAAGACGGATCAAACGCCGCCCGCCCTGATTGTGGCGCAACAACCAAATAAATGGGGGTATTAGGCTTCGTTTTTTATTTCTCCACTTTCCATAACAGCCTAGCAGAATAACAAATAACAGATTATTAACGAATTTTGTATTTTTATGTTATAATAGATAAATTCAGTTAAAATAAGTTCCTTGTTGATTTTGCCGGTTCCGACTCAACGACAACATCAAGGGATCCGAAACGAAGCCAATTGAACGCTGGCCGGTTCATCGTTTATTTGTCAATCGTATTGGTCGTAAAATCAGAATGGGGGTATCTATGCTGCTTGGAAGCAAATTCCGCCGGCGGGATCAGGGAATGACATCCGGCTCAGGAGTCGATGTGCCGGACAAGCCGCGTTATGCGCTGGGCGCAGCCCTTCAAATCACGCTCATCTATTGCGGCTGCGGCTTTCTGTGGATTATTCTGACCGATTACCTTGCCGCGTCGTACTTCATGTCCCTTGCTGATGTCGTGATCTTCAGCGCGATCAAGGGTCTGTTTTACGTCCTGTTAACGGCAATTTTGATCTTTTATCTGGTATATCCGACGCTTAAAAAGCTTGTCGCGAGCAATGAGCAGCGCAAAAGAAGCGAACAGGCGCTGTTGTATGCGCAAAAAATGGCGCAGCTGGGCAGCTATGAATATGACACGACGAGCCGACACCTCACCATCACCGACAAAGGGCTGGAGATTTTGGGCATCAGGCGCGAGGATTTTACCGGAAAGCAAAGCGATTTTATCAAGAACGTCCTGCCGGAGGATCGGGAGCGGATCGTGAACGACGAACGGCGGGCCATTGCGGATAAAAAACCTGCTCAATACGATTGCCGCATGGTGATGCCCAACGGGGAAGAGCGGCATATGAGCATGCAGATCGAGCCGGTATTCGATGAAAACGGTGTGTGCGTGCGGATCGTCGGAACCAATCAGGATATCACGGAACGAAAACGGATCACGGAAGCCCTGCGGGAAAGCGAGCGCAGCAAGGCCGTGCTGCTTTCCCATCTGCCCGGCATTGCATACCGCTGCCGGTTCGACCGCGCGTGGACGATGGAATATATATCCGAAGGTTGTTATGAGCTGACCGGATATGGGCCGCAGGATTTTATCCACAACCGGGTGCTGTCCTTCAACGACTTGATTTGCCCGGAATACCGCGAGCATGTCTGGAGGGAGAGCGCCGCGGCGATTGAAAAGAAGGCTTCGTACAAGTATGAATATGAGATCACAACATCGTCCGGCGGACGCAAATGGGTGCTGGAAATGGGGCAGGGCATTTATGACGCGAAGGGCGGCGTCGAAGCGATGGAAGGAATCATCATCGATATCACAGAGTCGATGCAGCGCTATTATCGCATCAAGTATATGAGCGACCACGACATGATGACGGGTCTTTATAACAGGCAGTATTATGAGGATGCGAAAAAAGAGCTTGACACGCCGGAAAATCTGCCGCTTACCATCATCCTTGCCGATATCAACGGCGTGCGGCTCATCAACGACGCTTTCGGCCATGACGAAGGCGACAACCTGATCGTCAGCACCGGCAAGGTGATTCAGGGATGCTGCCGGGAAGGGGACATCCTCGCCAGAACCGGCGGGGACGAATTCGCCGTGCTGATGCCCGGAACGGATAAGGAAGAAGCGTATCGGATGATCCTTTCCATTAAAGAAGCCTGTGAGGCGCACAACGCTTCCGCGTGCGATCGGGCGCAGACGATCAACATCTCGATGGGCTACGGCGTGAAGGATGCGCCCTGCGCATCCCTTGCCCAGGCGGAGCGGGATGCGGAATCATTCCTGAGCATGCGCAAGCTGCTCGAACAAAAGAGTCACCACAGCTCGGTTCTCGCTTATATCATGGCCACGATGTACGAACGCAGCTTTGAAACCGAGGAGCATGCGCAGCGCATCGCCCGCGTTTGCAGGATGATCGGCGGAAAGATGGGCCTTTCACAAAGGGAGCTGGATCAGCTGCATCTGTTCGCGATGCTGCATGACATCGGTAAGATCGGCATAGATGATAAAATCCTGAAAAAACCGGGCAAACTGACCCCGCAGGAGTGGCCGGAAATGATGAAGCATTCGGATATCGGATACCGCATCGCCATGTCGTCGGGCGAATTTGAATCCGTGGCGGGGTATATTCTCACGCATCACGAGCGGTGGGACGGGCAGGGTTATCCCGGCGGGCTGAAGGAAGAAGAGATTCCGCTGCTCTCGCGCATTTTGGCGATTGCGGACGCATACGACGCGATGACCGAGGATCGGGTTTATCGCAAAGCCATGTCGCGCGAAGAGGCGGCTGCGGAAATCGAGCGCAGCGCGGGTACGCAGTTTGACCCGCGGATCGCGAACCTGTTCCTTTCCTGCAGGTCGGAAATCGACGCGTAACGCGCGATAAATACGCCGATGATGGAAACCTTGTAAAGAAACGCCCCCGCATACGCGGGGGCGCTTTTATAACCGCTTAATCAGGGGCGATTATTGGAACGTGCCGTTCTTGACTTCTTCGACGAACGCGAGGTACTGATCCTGAATCTCCTGCGGAACGAGCTCGGTGTTGAGCTTGCCCGGGGAGAGACAGGCGTTATCCAGCGTGCCGTAGACGACCTTGTCGCCGAAGGTGCCGTTCACCACGTCATCCATGCACAGACCCAGCATGCCCGCATTGTCGGTTACGACGGAGCAGATGATGCAGGGGTTCTGACCGAGGATGTCGGCGGGCTGGCCGATGTCAAAGATGTTGATGCCGGCGGTGTTTGCCTGGTCGATCGCCTGGCGCGCGCCGGAGTCGACGGCGGAAGCATCGCCGAAGAACACGTCAGCGCCTTCGCCGATCATGGCCTTGGCAAGCTCCATACCCTTCGCCGTGTCGCTGAAGGAGCCGGCGTATGCGGATTTCACAACGATGTCGGGATTAAAATGCTGCGCCGCTTTTTCAAAGCCGGCGAGCTTCTTCTTCGTGGTGTCGAGTTCCATGCCGCCGATGAAACCGATCACGCCGGATTTGCTCATCAGGCCCGCGAGGCCGCCGGCAAGGTAGCCGATCTGGTCTGCATCGGGGAGGATCGCGGC
>CAZJYV010000146.1:0-4801 GCA_964550295.1 uncultured Clostridium sp.
CACCTGGAAATGAACCGCTTCCCGGTCGGGTATCTCCACATGGAATTCGCTTTCAAGAACAGTGATCAGATGGATGAACTCAAGGGAATTCAGCCCCAGCCCCGTGCGCAGAGCCGTTTCCGGCGTGATCGAACTGGGGTCCATCTCGACATATTGGGTCAGGATGGCGATAAGCCGCTCCAACATAAGACAACCTTCCTTCTATCTGATGATTCCGCTAGATGATGATTCCATCCCCAAACGATTTGTTTTGCTCTTCGATGACCTTATGGCGGATGACCTTCTTGCTCGTTGTGCGCAGAAAATCCTCCTGCGTAATGAACAGCTTATGCATCTGCTTGTATCCGGGCAGCAGCTTGTTGATCCGGCGGATATCCTCTGCGACCAGTTTTTCAACGGTTTCCATATCCATTTTGCCGAAATATTCCTCAACCTCGATGTTCAGCGCCGCTGCAATCGTCTGCATGAGCGTTTCTTTCACTTTGTAATTGCAGGAATAAACCAGTGCTTCCTTTACGTAAGGCATCTGGCGGATGATCGCCGCCTCGATTTCCTCCGGGTGAACGTTTTTGCCGTTGTTCAGCACGATCAGGTTCTTTTTTCTGCCGGTTACGGTGAGCTGTTTATGGCCTTTGAGCTTGCCATAGTCGCCGGTTTTCAGCCATTGACCGTCAAAGGTGGCAGCCGTTGCCCCTTCATCCTTATAATAGCCGCGCATAATCGTGTCGCCTTTGACGCATATTTCGCCGACGCCTTTGCTGTCCGGCCGGTCGATCCTCACCTGCAATGCACCCAACGGCTTGCCGACGGCTTCGGGATGCTTATGCGCCTTGAGATTAACGGATATGACCGGGGAGCATTCGGTCAGCCCGTAAGCGGTGATCACATCGATGCCAAAGCTGTAAAGGCCGCGCACCACCTCGGGATCGACTGCCGCGCCGCCGCAAATAACCAGATCGAATTTACCGCCCAGCGTTTCCTTGAGCTGCCCGAACAGCACGTTGCGCACATCGATGCCCAGCATAAGCAGCAAATTGGATATCTTCAGCGCGATCCGCAGATCCCCGGTGCGGCCCTGCCGTTTGGCTTCCGCCCAGATCGTTTTATACACCGTCGCCAGAAAAAGGGGTACGACCAGTGACATGCCCGGCTTAACCGCTTGCATGGTGTCCGTAAGCCGCCTGAGGCTGGCGCAGATAAAGATATCGATCCCGCACAGCACACCGGGCAGCACGTGGCAGTTCAATTCAATCGTATGGTGGAAAGGCAGCATGGAGATGGACTGCGGCTCGCATGGTGCAATCCTCAAGATGTTGTCGATATTGGCGCAGATGTTTTTATGGCTAAGCATAACGCCTTTGTTCGCGCCGGTCGTTCCGGATGTAAATAGGATTGCTGCGACTTGATCCCCGTCGATCTGCCTATCGAGATAGCGGCGGTCGCCGCGGCTGATTAGCTCTCTGCCGCGGCAGATCATCCCGTTGAGCGTATCGGCTGTATCAACGCCGGGCTGCGATTCTACGGCAATGCCTTTTACCCCGGCGCGCGCAAGCAGGTCGGCTGCACCGCGGTACGCCTTTGCGTATATCAACGCGCACGCATCGCCCTTGCGCGCAAGCATGTCGAGGTCGTCGTCCGTAAGCTCTTTATCCAGCGGTACGATCACGCCCACTCCGCATACCACTGCCAAGTAGGAGATCAACCAAAGGTAAGAATTTTGCCCGACAAGCGCGATATGCGCGCCCGCAAACCCGTAATCGATCAGCGCTGTACCCAGAGCATTGACGTCATCCGCAATGTTTTTACAGGAATAACAGACGATTTCGTCGTTTTTCATCTCGCGCAGAACCGTTTTATCGCCGTTGAGCAACCGCGCCCGCTTCAACAGCTCCCGCAGATCCGGCAATGACCCCATTGCGAGAACCGGCCGCCGTTCCACGAAGCACGCTCGACGATTTTTCATCCCTGGTCGGCCTCCGTCCAAATAATGTATGGATCAATCCGGTGATTGCAGGTACAGTTTCAACTCCCTACCCTATGTATTATATTTTATAATTTTTTCATATGCAACCAATTTCATTGCCACATTCAGTAAATTATTGTCGTTTTATGAGGAAAGAAAAAGCATCATTCGGCAGTTTTCAACATCCGTTTGAAAATGCTGCGGAATCATGCAATAAACCGTTCTGCTCAATACCCGTAACGATCTTTTTCACAATAAAAGACAAGAAAAACGCCTGAATTTGACGTTTTTCTTGTTGCGAACGCTTCTGTACAAAGAACAGTTTCTATTTATAGCGGCCTGTTTTTCCTGTTCAAACGATTACCCTTCGCTGCATACAGATATTGCGGCAGTGAGTTGAATTTCAACAGGTGCGTCACCCGGTAAGGACGCGACCCCAACCGCCGCTCGCCCACCGATACCGGCATCACCTAACCTTTCATAAAGATAGCCGGAGGCGAAGTCCGCCAGTTTGGCATGCGCCTGAAAATCGTCGTGCGCATTGATATAAACGGTGAGCAACAACACTTTATCAATCCGTTCCCCCGGTCCGAGGGTGCCGACAAGCGCATGAAGCGCATTCGCGGCCGCCAGTCGGGCGGCCTCCCGGTATGTTTCGATCGGTTCATCGGCACGAACTTTTCCGCATAAAATAAGGCTGCCATTTGACCTGGGCGTCATGCCGGCACTGAAAACAAGGTTGCCCCAACGCGCCGCGGGCAGATACTTTCCCTGCGGAACGGGCATATTTTTCATATCAACCACATCCATTTGCTAAAACTCTTTTCCTTATTATTGATAGATGCTGCGTTATGATAAATTGAGGATTTTCCTGACGTCCACATTGCCGCTGGAAATCAGGAAGCATACCTTATCACCTTGATTCACGGCAATCAGCCCTTCAAGGACAGCACCGATTCCGATTGCGGAGGACGGTTCCGCTGAAATTTTTGCCTTATGAAGAAGCAGTTGAACCCCTTTGGCGATATACGGCTCGCTGACACATACGACCTGGTCGACAAAAGTTTGTATGATCGGAAAGTTCCTTTCACCCGGTTCTGTCGCGGGCAGCGCGTCGGCTAAAGTATCCTGTTCCGCCAACGTAATCCGTTTTCCGGCTTTCAAACTTTCCGTGAAGCGGGGCAGGACGGCGGGTTCCGCGCCAATCATTTTTATATGCGGGTTGAGCGATTTTACCGCAGTTGCGACACCTCCAAGCAAACCGCCGCCGCTGAGCGGCACAACAATGGCATCAACATCCGGCAGTTGGTCCATGATCTCCAGCCCCGCCGTGCCTTGACCGGAAATAATCAGGTCGTCATCGAAAGGATGTGCCAACGTATACCCATGCTCTTCGCTCAATTTTCTGGCGACTTCATATCGCTCCGCTTTTTTGCACTGTATGACCTCTGCACCCAGCGCGCGTATCCCTTCCACTTTCACCGGAGTTGTTGTATCCGGCACAACGATCACGGCTTTTACGCCTAAAAGCTTTGCGCCGTAGGCAATCCCCTTCCCGTGATTGCCGGAAGATGCGCTGACAACGCCGCGGCTTCGTTCCTGCTGGCTTAAGGAAAGCATTTTGTTCATCGCGCCGCGCAGCTTAAAGGAATAGGTTTTTTGCAGGTTCTCGGCTTTTATATAGACGGTGCATCCAAGCATTTCATCCAGGCAATTTAAGCGGATGAGCGGCGTTTCAAAAATGTAAGGCGCAATTCTTTCCTTTGCTTGCCTGATATCATCCAATGTAACCAACAAAATCACCCCCAAATAGAGTCATTATGATCCTTATCTATTGCAGAGAATCCCGCAAAGGATTTAAACATCGAAAATCCGGCTGCTCCCCTGTCGGAACCATTTCCTTTTCATGCCAAAATGGCTTTGCGCCATGCCTTGGGGCACGGGGAAAAAGCGTCAGCCCGCCCGTTTGATCAGCGCCGTCCTTTAGCAGGTTTTTTTCGCGCTTTATTTCTGTTAACGGCTCGCTGATGTGCATGGTGCGCAGCGTCTTTTTGATCCTGCTTCTTTGCCGCAGCTTCTTCCTCGGTCAACTCCTCAGCATCTTTCTTTTTTTGTTTTGCGCAAGCGATTTCCTCCAGAAGAGTCTTTTGGATGTTGGCGTCGAGAGCAGTTAAAAATATATCAAAGCCAGATGGATATTCAAACCGCTTCGTTTCATTTTGGAACGCTACGGCAACGGTCTTTTCATCTTGTTCAATGATCGTTCCTTCACCAAAGGCAACGCTCGTAACTTTCATGCCGACAATATTCATTTAAACCTCCTAATATGGACTTACCTGTTCAGTATACCAGAAATGCGCCTGTTTCGTCATAAAAGAATATCAGATTAATCTGCCAATAGAGTCAAGGCCAGCCCAAACAGGTGCTGCCGACGGCTGCGATCCTTACAGACAAAAAATGCTTGCCGATCATCGCACGGCAAGCAATCTCTTTTTTATCTGTTTACCCGTTTCGTAAGGCTGCCGTTTAGCCGGGTTGTTTTGCATGTCGCCAACCTATTACTGATTTATTGAATTACGTACTTCCGCTATTTACTTTTAATAAACGCTTGCCACCGGCGGTAAATGTCACGAATCGGCTCGTCAAGATATGATAGCGCTTTTTCTTTCATCCATTCCGGAATACCATAAGCTGCTTCTGCGATGCTCCCCGTTATGGCGGCAAGTGTGTCGCTGTCACCACCGAGGGAGATGGCGTTTCGGATTGCGTCCTCAAAATCGGCGCTCTCAAGGAACGCCGTAATGGCCTGTGGTACTGTGTCCTGAGAGCTTTCGTTGA
>CAZJYV010000147.1:0-4795 GCA_964550295.1 uncultured Clostridium sp.
TATTCACCCGGCGGAAACGGGGGCGAGGCACCGGAGGATACATCGTCGCCGGACAGCGCGGGATCGACGCCTGAAAACGACGAACCTACGCCTTCACCCGGCTCGACTCCGGGCGGTACGGATGATCCTTTTTCGGGATAAAGAATGTAAATTGGTAACATTTGGCGGAATAATGCTGCAGAGCCTTGAACAATATATGGTATATGTGGTATTCTTTGAATACTGGGATAAGTATGCCCGTATCTTTTCGGCCAAGCGGCCGTGCGCGGTGCAGCACGTTCAAACGGAGGACAGATGATCCAGAATACCGCAATTTTGGATATAGGCAGCTCAAAGGTGATCTGCCTGATCTGCGGCGACGACGGCAAAGACAATATACTTGTTCAAGGCGCGGGCATACGGGAGTACAAAGGCTACCGCCGCGGCGCACTGGAGGACGAGCAGAGTTTGTCCGATGCAATCGTGGACGCGCTTTCCGCTGCCGAAACGGAAGCGAAGCACAGGGTCAGGGATATTTCCGTCGGCGTGCCTGCGCCTTTCATCAAGCTCGTTTGCCACGAAGGCACGCTGGATCTGAGCGCTAAGAACAGGCGTGTTACCAATAAGGATCTGGATGAGCTGATTAACGCGTCGCTCGACTTTGAAGCGCCGGTCGGCTTTGAATTGATCAGCAGCACGCCCGTAGAGTTTTCCGTAGACGGGGCCTCTAGGGCAGATACGCCCGTAGGCATGACCGCAAGCGCGCTTTCCGCCGTTGTTTCTCACATTTACGTCGATTCGCGCTTCAAACGTTTTGTATCGGACGCGCTGCTGCGCATTGGGTTGGACGCAGATCTGTACATCGCAGTTCCGCTTTCCGAAGGGCTGTTCGTTATTCCGGAGCAGGAGCGCGCGCAAGGTGCTGTGCTGATCGATGCGGGGGCGACGCACACGGATGTCTGCCTGCTTCGCAACGCCGCGCTCACTGATATCAGAACGATTGAGGCAGGCGGCAGCCACTTTACTTCCGACCTATGCTACGGCCTCGGTCTGAACAAGGCTGCAGCTGAAAACGTCAAACGGCGCTATGTTTATTCGCTTGATTATCAGGACAGCATAGATACCATCAGACAGCCTGGCAGCGGAGTGATGAAGGTGGAGCATGAAACGATCCAGTACATCATAGAGGAGCGCACGAGGGAACTCGCGTCGCTCATCCGCGCCGCCATGGAGGATATGGGGGCGGCAGCCGAGCGGCACGTCAGCATTTATATGACGGGCGGCGGGGTGACACTCATGCGGGGCAGTTGTGAGTTTATGGAACGCGAGTTCGGCATGCCGATACAGGTTCGCATGCCCTGGATGCCCAGACTCAGCTCCCCCAATTATGCGAGCGCGTTTTCCGTGATGGATTTCGTCATGCATGCGGCGGACGAAGGCAATGCCGGCAGGCTGGAAGGCACCGGACTAAGAAGAAGAGCGTTAAGAAAACTCAGGGACTTCTTTAAATTATAAGGAGGATACACATATGCCGTTCGGTCTGGATTTTGAAAGCAGCCAGCCGGCTCAGCTAAAAGTGGTGGGTGTTGGAGGTGCAGGCAACAACGCCGTTGACCGCATGATTCAATACGGGCTTCGCGGGGTGGAGTTCATTTCCGTCAATACGGACAAGCAGTTTCTGAACCTCTCGCGCGCCAACCAGAAGATCCAGATCGGCGAAAAGGTCACGCGCGGGCTTGGCGCGGGTGCTGACCCCGAGATGGGCAGGAAGGCGGCGGAAGAAAGCAGGGATTTGATATCCGAAGCGCTGCGCGGCGCGGATCTGGTGTTCATCACGGCGGGCATGGGCGGCGGCACGGGGACGGGCGCCGCGCCGATCGTTGCCGAATGCGCGAAGGAACTCGGCATCCTCACCATAGGCGTCGTAACAAAGCCCTTTTCGTTTGAAGGGAAGGTGCGCATGAACAATGCCGTCAACGGCATCACCAATCTCAAGGAAAACGTTGACACGCTGATCATCGTGCCCAATGATCGGCTGCTGGATACAGGCCGAAACGTGACACTGACGGAAGCGTTCCTGATTGCGGACGATGTGCTCCGCCAAGGCGTGCAGGGTATCAGCGACCTGATTGCCATGCCCGGTCTGATCAACCTCGACTTTGCGGATATCCGCACAGTCATGCGCGAGCGCGGCATGGCTCACATGGGCATCGGTATTGCCACCGGGGATGAACGGGCGATCAATGCGGCCAAGCAGGCTGTTGAAAGCGCGCTGCTCGAAACGAGCATCAACGGCGCGCGCGGCGTGATCATCAACATCTGCGGCGGGCCGGGTCTCGGCATGCTTGAGGTGAATGACGCGGCAGCCTACATTCAGAACTATGCCGACCCGAGCGCGAACATCATCTTCGGCGCGAGCATCGATGAGGAGCTTGGGGACGCGGTTCGTATCACGGTCATCGCGACCGGTTTCGATTCCAAGGATGAAAAGACGACGCCCGGTCGGCGCAATGCCGTGCAGGAGCAACCGCAGGTTCCGCAGAGACAGACGGTCGGTCAGCTCAAGAGCGAGCGGAACGAAAGCCGCGGTCCGGATACGAGCTGGCTGGAGCGTCCCCGCCAGAAGAAGCCGGAATATACTTCCCCTCTGCCGGATGGAGAGGAAGTTACGCCGCATTTTACCAAAAAGGATCTTCCGCATGAAGAATACAATCCAAAAGAAAAGAACAACCTTGACCTGCCCAGCTTCCTGCGCAATAAGGACGGCAAATAGCGCACACCGCTGTGAATAAACGATAGAACTAATATCCAAAGACCGGCTTCCGAGAGGATAGCCGGCCTTTTGCTTGACCAATTATCTGTGCGCGGACAGTTTGGATCAGGTGATGTCGTCTTCGCGATCTTCCGAGCAAACGTTGTGGGCAATCTTGTAGGAAAGGGCGCAGATGTTGTCGCTCAGGTGGACGTTTTCCGTCGGTACGCTGGTTGCAAGATCTATGGGAACAAAATTCCAGATGCCCTTTATTCCTGCGCGGATCATGCTGCTTGCGATTTCCTGCGCCACGGTGCGGCGTGCGGCGATGACGCCGATGTCGATGCTGTTCTTGCGGATATACTCCTCCATTTGCGCGAGGTCCAGCACGGGTTTCCCGTTGACGGTCGTTCCGATCACGGCGGGATCCACATCGAACAACGCCGACACGATGAAGCCGTTTTCTTCAAAGCCTGCAAAATGCGTCAGCGCCCGGCCGATATTGCCTGCGCCCGCGATGATCAGCTTATGCTCGCAGTCGATCGCAAGGATCGAGCGGATCTCGCAGAGCAAGGAGTTGATGTTATATCCGTAACCCTGCTGACCGAAGCCGCCGAAGCAATTAAAATCCTGACGGACCTGGGATGCGTTCAGGTGCATCTGCTGGGCGAGTTTTTCACTGGATATACGCTCCGCGCCCTGGCTATCGAGCATGACGAGATGCCGATAATACCGCGGCAGACGCTTGATAACAGCTTCTGATACTTTTTTTTGAACGCTCATCCTATCCTCCGCTCGGCTTAATGTTCTTTACAACCATGATAGCAAATAATGAAAAAACCTTCAACATGAACGCACGTTCAGTCGCTGGGCAGGAAGGTGTTGACGTTTTTTCCTTCCTTCCATTCGCCGCGAACGCCGCAGTACGCCGCGCCAAGTTCGATATGGAGCATGGCGATGCCGCAATCCAGCCTGCCCCAGCCGAAGTTCCAGGAAGCATTCTCAACGCCGATGCCCGGGCCGTCCGTGTCGAAGCTCCATGGTTGGGCATTAATGGCGCTTGGCGCCATGCGTGCGCACGCCACGGCACAACGCTTCCATTCGGGTAGGTTTGCAAACTGTTCATCGGTGATTTCGGTCAGCTCCGCAACGGTTCTCCTCTTGCGCGCAACATAGCCTTCGGCGCATTGACCCATCGAGATGATGCAAACGAGCTTTTCGCCCTGCCGCAGTTTGATCGCATTGTGAAGGCTCTGCTTTGAAAAAGACACGCCGAGCCAGCAGGTTTGGAGACCCAGCGCCGTGCACTCGAGCACGAAAGCCTCGCCGATATAACCCACGGTTTCAGGGCGCGCATCGCGGCTGAAAAGGGCGGCAAAAGAGGATGTACCCTTGATTTTTGCACCGAACATGCCTGTAAATACGCGTTCGTCCCGCAAGACATCAATACGTACGCCCTTCGCGGAAAGTTGGGAAGCGGTCTGCCGCAGCGCGGCGAGCTGCGCATCCGTCGGATCAGCGGTATAGGCACGCACAGAAAAACGCGATTGCGTCGCCCTGTACCATCGTTCCATCGGCGATTCCATAGAAGGCCTCCTTAATTGAGCATTGTTTTCAGGTACTGTCCCGTATAGCTTGCCTCGTTTTTTGCAACCTCGTCCGGCGTGCCGCAGGCAACGAGCGTGCCGCCGCGGTCGCCTCCCTCAGGCCCGAGGTCGATGATATAATCGGCAGTCTTAATCACGTCGAGGTTATGTTCGATCACAACCACTGTGCTGCCCCCGTCGCATAACCGCTGCAGGATGGAAAGCAGGCGCTTCACGTCATCCACATGCAGACCCGTGGTTGGCTCATCGAGCACGTACAGGGTTTTGCCGGTATCCTTGCGCGAAAGCTCCGTGGCAAGTTTCACACGCTGTGCCTCGCCGCCCGAAAGAGTGGTGGAAGGCTGACCGAGGCGGATATAGCCAAGCCCCACGTCATGTAGCGTTTCGAGCTTGCGGCGCAGTTTAGGCAGCGCGGAAAAAAAACGCACTGCTTCTTCGACGGTCATGTCCAGAACAT
>CAZJYV010000148.1:0-621 GCA_964550295.1 uncultured Clostridium sp.
CAAGCTTAATATGACAAAAAAGGCTTTAGCTGAAAGAATCGGCGTTCAAAGGACATCTCTATCCAGGGAACTTGCTAAAATGAGAGAGGACGGCTTGATAGAGTTTAACTCTGTTTCCATTATACTATTGCACAAATTTTTCAAATAAATAATGCGCATGGGATAAAAGCTCCTTTTTATCGTTTGCCCTTTAATTTTCAAAGAGGCACACCCTTCGATATATCGTTAACGGGGGTGCTGGGGAGCCATAATAGATTGAAGGTGGCATGTGTTGAAGCCCACTGCGCAAAACGAAAAGTGCCGAAAACCTTATTTCAAGCCGTTTCCTGGCATAAAATAAGAACGTTAACCTGATGCTTACCACATCAAAATTAGCGTTCTTATCTGGCGGAGAGAGAGAGATTCGAACTCTCGGTACCTTTAAGGGGTACACACGATTTCCAGTCGTGCGCCTTAGACCAGCTCAGCCATCTCTCCGCGTGGACTATGAGGTTTTCGGAAAAGTTCGCCGCCCGAAGCGCGGGGCTTTTGCGCGGCGTTTTTTCACACTCAAATATAATAGCGTATGGGCGGCAAAAAAGCAAGCCGAAATTGCGGATGGCCGGAAGCGCTTTTCTTTGG
>CAZJYV010000148.1:631-1061 GCA_964550295.1 uncultured Clostridium sp.
CATCTCTCCGCGGCGCTGCATGATTAAAAATCGCGCTTAGTTATGATACATCATTTCGGCTGTCTTTGCAAGATAAAAACTGCGGCGGTTAAGGAAATGTAAATGTTTGCCTCCGATGATGCATTCGTGTACGGCATCTGCTAAAATAAAAACGTATGCGGCCTTCTGCCGTCAAGGAGGTTTGATGAATAAAGCGGGAAATTTCTTCATAAGGCTTGTCAAGGGCATCATCATCGGCATTGCAGCGATATTGCCCGGCGCCAGCGGGGGTGTGCTTGCGGTGGCGATGGGTGTCTACCGCCCCGTGCTCGACGCTGTGACGAAGCTGTTTCGGAATTTTCGGAAAAGCGTGTTTTTTCTCGCACCTCTGGGCATCGGCGGATTGATCGGTCTGCTTAGCACAAGCCGCGTTGTCGAGTGGCTGATGCTC
>CAZJYV010000148.1:1095-4789 GCA_964550295.1 uncultured Clostridium sp.
GGTATCCCTTCGCTGATTCGGGAAGCCAACGAGCATGGATTCAGGAAACGTTATCTGCTTGGGGCGGTTGTCGGTGCGGTCGTCATCGGCGCCATCGCCTTGGCGCAGGAAGTATCGGGCGGCGGGGAAGCCCTTCCGCTCAACGGATGGACGGCCGCGCTCTGCGGTGCGCTGATCGGCCTTGGCACCGTGGTACCCGGAATCAGCACGTCGTTCATCATGATGTACCTGGGTATTTACGAGCCTTTCCTCGCGGCATTCAACCGATTTGAACTGAGCGTGTTGATCTGCGCGGGATTGGGCGCGCTCGGTGTCATCGTGCTGCTCGTGGCGCTGGTCAAACGCCTGTTCGACAAGCACCACGGTTATGCCTATTACGGCGCGCTGGGCTTGCTTGCCGTTTCGGTCGTGTTGATCTTTCCGGGCTTTGGAAGCGGTTGGAATATTCTGCTCAACGCCGCGCTGTTCGCCGCCGGATTCGCAGGTTCTTTTTTCCTTTGCGGGCTTTCGCGCGAACCGTCCGTGGCGGGGGATCTGAGCGCCGATCGGGAGAAAATGGGGAACAACGGGGGAAAAACCGAATAACTCCTCCGCTTTTTATACGATAACACACAGGGGGTATAACAAAACGATGTCCAAAAAAATACTCGCGCTGGTTCTTGCGCTGACTTTCTGCCTCGCGGCGGCGCCGTCCGTCGCGCATGCGCAGGTGCTTTCGGGCTGGACCAGCAAGGTGGATTACGATAACACCGATTCAGGCAAATACGTCATCGAAATCGACCTGACCAACCAGGTGATCACGGTATACGAGGGGATGCTCGGCGGTACGGTTGCGCTGCAAAGCCTATGCACGACGGGCAGCAGCGAATATCCCACGGGCGCCGGCACGTTCAAAATAGGCGAACTCAAGGAACGTTTCGGCTACTTTGTGGCGTACGGTCAGTACGCGCAATATTGGTCACAGGTGGTGCGCGGCGTGTATATCCACTCCGTCATGTATAATTCGACCAAGCCTTCCAGCATGTCCAAATCCGCGTATAACGACCTGGGCAGGAACGTTTCGCACGGATGTGTGCGCGTGCTGCCGCATGTTGCCCAATGGATTTATTACAACTGCCCGCCGGGAACCATCTGCAAGATCGTGAAAAAGGTCAAGGATGCAAACCTCGTCGCTTCGATAAAAAAGACGATTCCCTCCTATGATAAATATGTGCAGCCGACGGACAGCAAGCCCGACCCGCAGATCATCCCCGCGCTCATCCGCTTTGACAACGTGCCGCTGCGCACGGGATTTTCCACTTCGAAGGATAAAACGATCGCCACGCTTTCCCTTGGCAACAAGGTTCTGCTGCTTCAGATCGGGCCTGAGTGGTGCAAGGTCAAAACGGGAAAGGGAACCATCGGTTATGTGAAAAGCGCTTATATTCTGGCCTATCCGGATACGCCGGACACGGGCGTCACCACTTATGCCGCCACGAGCAGGACCTATGTGTACGCAAGCGCGAGCACATCCGCAAAGACTCTCGTGCGTATCCCCGCCGGCTCATCGGTCACGGTGCAGTACCGTGTCAGCGATTCCTGGTGGTACGGAACCTATAACGGCGTTACAGGGTATATGCGCGTCAAGTATGTAAGCGCGGCAACGTCATACGCCTATCCGTCCGAGGACGCGCTCCTCACGGGCGGAAGCGGGGGCGCGCCGACGGAAACCCCAAAGCCTTCATCCGGATTGACCCTGCACTGAAACGCTTTCCGGCTCGTAAGCGCCGCCAACTTAAATATAGGATCAAACAAGCATGAAACGCAGAGGCAGAGCGCGCAAAAAAAGACAGATCGGGCTTTTGATCGGATGGGTCGCGGCGGCGCTTCTTGCCGCCGCGGCATTCGTGTATTTCGGCACGGATATTCTGCGTACACCCGCCCCCGCGCCCACGGCTTTCCAAACGCCGCTGCCCACGATTGCGGCGGCGACGCCCGCTGCCGCCGCCCTGCCGCAGGAGACGGCAATCGCCGCCCCAAAGGAGCGGGCGAGGAACCTGTACGAAGCCGTCGTCACGATTTTTCCGAACGAACGGGCGCCTTACCTGGAAGGTGCGATGCGGCTGACCTATGTGAATACGAGCGCGGATACGCTGTATGAAGTAAAACTGCACCTGCATCCCAACGACGTGAGCCCCGGCTGCATGAGCGTTTCCAACGTTGCGGCAAACGATGAGATCGCCTATTACACCCTCGAAGGGGCAAAGAGCAGCATCCTCAACGTTTCCCTTGGCGAGGAGATCGCCCCAGGGGAAAGCGCGGAGCTGTATCTGAACTTTTTCATCGCCCTCCCAAAAACGGGCAACCGTTTCGGCGTCAACGAAACCGGGCTGATGCTCGGCAATGCGTTGCCTATCGCCGCGGTTTATGAAAACGGCGCGTGGCGCACGGATGAATACACTGCCGAGGGGGATGCGTTTTACAGCGTGTGCGCGGATTACAAGGTGGCGGTGAGCGCGCCTGCCGCGTGGGAGCTTGCCTATACGGGCAGCCTCGTTGAGAAAACGTCCGATCATGGGGTCAGCACGTGGTATGTGGCCGCGCCTGAATCGCGCGATTTCGCCATGGCGCTGATGAAGGATCCCAAAATCGAAACCCGGCAGACCGCCTCCGGGCATACCACCGTTTACGCCTTTGGCATGAACAAAAACCACGCCGCGTTTGAGGCGCAGGCAGCAGCGGCGGCGCTCTCGTATTTTGATGAAACCATCGGGGCGTATCCGTACGACACTTTTTTTGTGGTGCCTTTCGATATGAGCGGGGGTATGGAGTACCCGGGACTGATTATGATCTGCGAGCAGTATCTGCATGTGAACGACCTGACGGACGCAGCCCTGGTGATCGGGCATGAAACGGCGCACCAGTGGTTTTACGCGGTGGTCGGCAGCGATCAGATCAACGCGCCCTGGCTGGACGAATCGCTTGTGGAATACCTCGGGTTCGATTTTTTGCGCTCCTATGCGGGGGAGGAAAAAATGCAGGAAAAGCGGGCCGAACGGTACGCTTCGCTCGCGGGGTACACGCGCACGATGCCCATCGATTCCGCGCTGTATGATTTTAGCGGATCGGACTATTTTTATATTGTATACGGCTGCGGATATGGGATGTACGACGCGCTGTATGCCGATCTCGGCCGCGCCGTATTTTATGAGGCGATCAAAACCTATTTCAACGCGAACAGCTTCGCCATCGCCGACAGGGATGATCTTGTTGCGGCATTTACGCAGGCCGCAGGCAGGGATATGGCGCAGTGGTTTGAAAAGGCGCTCGCCGCCGCTTCCTGACGGCGCATCATACCCCAACCCTGCGGCATGACGCAGAAAATCAGAGGTCGTCCGCGTCCTGCACAGGCGTTTCATCGTGCTGTGCGGTTCCGGTGTAGCTGCCCAGCACGTCCGAGGGGATATCCTCCCTGCCCTGTTTTCTCATGGCCTCGGTGGCCTTTTTTGTTTTCGTCTTTTTTGACATAAAATCACCGCCCTTCTGAGGATTAGTTTTCTCAGCGGGGCGGTTGAATATCCGGCGATATAAAGGCGGAAAACCCATCGATTCTATACACGGTACGATGCAGCCTGTTCGGCGCGGAGCGCTTAAGGCTGCGTCATGTTCTTGATTTCCTCGTCGGATGGGGGCGATTTGCGCATACCCTTCTCAT
>CAZJYV010000149.1:0-4788 GCA_964550295.1 uncultured Clostridium sp.
GCTTGGAGGCGGCGGTGATGAAGTTGCGCTCCTGCCCCCAGCGGCGCTGCTGCTCCACAATCCGTTCGATGCGGGCAATCTCCTTTTGCGTGCGCGCATACTTGCGGCGCAGGAACTCCTGCTCATCCGCCATCAGTTCGACATGGCGGGAGTAGTTGCCTTCGCTCACATAAAAGTGCGTATTTTTGATTTCCATCGTTCGGTTGGTCACATGGTCGAGGAAATAACGGTCATGCGATATGACGATGAACGCGCCCGCATAGCTTTTAAGGAACTCCTCCAGCCACGCGATGGCATCGAGGTCGAGATGGTTCGTCGGTTCGTCGAGCAAAAGCAGCTCCGCGCCCGACAGGAGCACGCCCGCAAGCTGCGCTTTATTGCGCTGGCCTCCGCTCATCTGTGCGAGGGGCTTATTCAGCTCAGCCTCCGTGAAGCCAAGGCCGAGCAGCGCGGAGCGCGTGCGGCTTTTATACGTCAGCCCCCCGTCGAACTCGTACTTTTCGCGGATGTCATGCTGGCGCAAAATCAGCGCGTCGAGCGCATTTCCGGTTTCATGAACGAGCCGGGCGTTGATCTGCTCCAACTCCGCTTCGGCCTCGATGAGCCGGTCGAATGCGCGGATCGTCGCCTCGTATACGGTTTTGGTCGTATCGGGCACGGTCTGCTCCATGGTCATGATCCGCGCGCCTCGGCTGCGGTACACGCTGCCGCCGTCTGGCGTTTCCTCGCCGGCGAGAATGCGAAAAAGCGTGGTCTTGCCGCAGCCGTTGACGCCGACAAGCCCCACGCGGTCCTTTTCATTGATTTCAAAGCTGATATTGTCGAACAGAACGCGCTCGACAAAGACTTTTTTTAAGTCGTGTACGGATATTACAGGCATAACGCCAAACTCCAATCTTATCCGGGGACGATGATCTGCACGTCCCGCCCCTTTTCCTTTGCAAAGGTCACGGTGTTGTGCGTGCCTCCGCGCTGCCCGTCGTATACCGCGATGACGAGCGAGCTGTTGTCCACCATATATTGGTTGCGGAGCCACATGCAGTCCGCGCCGTATCGTTCCGCGGTCACAGCGCAGCGCGCGCAGCCCAGTATGATCGATTCATAGCGCGCTCTGTGGGCAAGGGGCAGCCGCAGCGCGTATCCCGGATACGGAACCGCACACACAAGCTCCATATCCCCCAGCACCTTTCCGAGGGCGAGCACAGTCTCCGCCGCAAAGGTATCCACCCCAAGCGCCATGCCGGAGATGAACGTGCGGTATCCGCGCGCGTATGCCGCCGTGATCTCGTCGATCAGCTTGAGCTTGAGCGCAGCACAGCGCGGGTCATGCTCATTTTCGCCCCATGGCAGCTTTTTTGGGCGATAGCCTGTGAAGCAGGCGGTCGTTTCGGGCGACATCTCAATACCTGTTGCGGACTTTTTCCGCGAAACCGAGAAAATCGCGAAGCTCCAACACGCGCCCGTCATCCAGCACAGCCTTCCCCGTGAAACGGCCGAACACCTGATGCTGGTCGCTTTCGATCACAAGCGCGTTCGTGCGTGAGGCGCGGTCGATAATGGGTACGAAATCCATCTCAAAGCGCCCGTCGTCGCTCGTGAACGTCCAGGGTTTGACGTAGCTTTCCGCCGGAATGTGGAAGGTCACCTGCGAAAGTTTGTGCGCGCGCCCCTCGTAAATCAGCAGGTTCTCGCTTGCCGCGCGCGTATCCCCAAAACCGCAGCCGATGTTGAAGCCGAATGGCTTGCCATCGACCAAACCGTTGCCGTTGCCCCAGTACCATGTGTTGTCGTAGGTCCACACGCCGCGCCCCCAGTCGAGTGTGCCAAAGGCGCTCTCGGGGCAAAACGTATGCTCGATACCCCCGCAAACGACCTTGCCTGAAGCGCGCATGCAGTTGATCTTTTGATTATAGTAGAAATGCCGCGCCTTTTCAAAGGGCGTGGCGATGACCATGCTGTCCATCTTTGGCTGTTCAAGCCGAATCTCGGCTTCAAGCGGCTTTCCCTCAAAAAAATCGTTGAACCGGCAGGAAAGCTGCCGTTCGCCCTTTTGCGCGCGAAACGCCATCTGCACGCGTTTGTCGCCATAGAGCGTATCCCCAGAAACGGAGGTTTCAGGCAGCTGATAAGCGCCCATCGGCAGCGCGGTCATGATGGTTGCCGTTTTCTCCCACGGTTTTGTAAAATCGAGGATGGTGGCCGAGATCAGCCCCATGTAGGAATTATCGGCGATGGTGAAGGCGATGCCAAAGGCGTCGTCGTAAATAATGTAGTAATCCCATTCCTTGATGCGCGTCTTGCCGGCGCGGATGTCCGCTCGGCGGTAGATGGGCAGCAGATCCCTCGCCCAGCCGGGTTGTGCAACGTTGCCCTGCTCGTCCAACAGCGGCGCGCGCTGTGTGATCTCATGCTGCATGTTGAATCCTCCCCCTGCCTTCGGCCATATAGCTTCACGTTAATTATAATCGCTGCAAATCCGGGCCGCAATATGAACATTTTTCGGTATCTCTCGACAAAAGCCGCTTCCGCCGATATAATCTTTTTATGGAAAGCAAATGGGGCAAAAAGCGGGAGAGAAAACTCCGCTTCATATCCGCGTTTCGCAGCCTTCGCATTCCGATCCTGACGGCGCTCGGCACATTTGTCGTGGCGTTTTTTATTATCCCCTTCGCATTTAACGGCATCGCGCCTCTTTCGAGCATGGCTCTTGAAGGGGAAGCGTCCGCATCTGTTTCGGCAGCGCCTGTCCCGTCGCCGACGCCCGTGCCGGCAGCCGCGCAGCCCGAAGCAACCCAAACGCTTGCCCTGCCGGAGCAGACCGCGCTGACCCCCTCCTTCGCGCAGGCGACAGACGATCCGAACGCCGCGCTGCCTCTGCTGCAGTTCGGCAGCACGGACGCGCAGGTTGCCCTGATCCAGCAGAGGCTGATGAATCTTTTCTATATGGACAGCGACGAGCCGACCGATTTCTTCGGCCCGGCGACCGAAGCGGCCGTCATGCGTTTCCAGCGCACGCACTACATGAAGGAAACGGGCGTGGCGGACAGCCAAACGCAGGCCGTGCTCTTCTCCGAAAGCGCAAAGCCCTATGTCATTGAAAAGGGCTACTCGGGGGATGATGTGCTTACCCTGCAAACGAGGCTCAGGGAATTGGGCTATTATTCAGATAAACTCAACGGCTATTTCGGCACTGCAACGTATCGCGCCGTTTCAGCTTTCCAGATGAAAAACGACCTAGGCAAGGACGGCCGCGCGGATTTCGATACGCGCGAGCGGATCTTCTCCCCCGCGGCAAAGCCCGCCGTTGACCCGACACCCACCCCCGAGCCGACGAAAGCACCCAAGCCTACAGCTACGCCCACACCCAAACCATCCGCAACCGCAAAGCCCACGGGAACCGCAGCAAGCAGCGCCGCGCCACCATCGCCCCCGCCCTCCGGCGGATGGTCGGGGCCGGGATATACGACGACCCCCGCGCAGACGAATGCCCCCGCCTACACGCAAACGCCCGTTACCGCTAACGGCAGCGTGAATGATTTCATCGCCGCGGCCAAGCAGCAGCTGGGAAAGCGCTATGTGTACAGCACCGAGGGCCCGGATACGTTCGATTGCTCCGGCCTCGTCTTCTATTGCCTGCGCGCCGTTGGCGTGAACGTGAGCCGCTACTCCGCCTCCGGCTTCTCACAGGTCAGCTCCTGGACGACGGTCTACGGCAGGGAAAACCTCCGCCCCGGCGACCTGCTTTTCTATAAGAGCGACGGCAGCTCCAGCACCTATGTTACCCATGTCGCAATCTGGTTGGGCGGCGGGCAAATCCTGCACGCGTCAACCAGCCAGGGTAAGGTCTGCTACACCACATGGGGCAGCTGGTCGGAGAACAACTTCCTCTTTGCAAAGCGCGTGTTTGATTGATATTGTGTGGTTGGCGATTTTATCGCTCCGCCATACCATGGTTGAAACGAACCCGCGCCTGCGCGTACAGATAAAGCAATTTCCGCAAAAATATGCGGCCGATACAGGATCGGCCCTGCAAAGGGGCGGTTGCCCTCACAAGGGAAAGAACCCCCGCATCTATTGCGAGGGTTCTTTCCGGCTTGTTGTTTTTCCCTGTTTGCCCTCGGGAAACTTTTTAAAAATCATCGGTCATTGACCATTATCTTACATGATCATCCTTCTGTACTTCGCGGCGAGAGCCTCTAGCGCCTCGAAAAACGCCGCCGCCTCGCGCCTGTCGAACCGCTGCGAGGTCTGGGAACGCACTTCCTTATCCCGGTAAGGATCAAACGCGGGGATGCCGTCCGCAGCCAGCTCAAGGATGATTTCGCGCACCAGCGCGGGATCGCTTTTCACGACCGCGCGGTATTTATTCTGATAGCGCAGCATCTTTCTCGTGTCGCCTTCACCCATGTTGAGCGTGCACGCGCGTACGCTCATGCCGCGCGCCTGCGCGGAGAGAACGGCGCGCATCAAAACGCGCACCTCTTCCTCCGTAAAGGGCACGAATGCCGCGCTGTGGAATGCGGCACTCTCGCATACGCCTTCCTTTACCCTGGCATAGTAATAATTCCGGATGCTGTTGGGTTTGCGCCCCGTTTGCGCCGCGACGTCGTCGAACACGCTCTTAAGCGGCTGCCCGCGCTCCCTCGCTTTTTTCGCGCGCTCGAAGAGCAGTGTTTCCTCGCCTTCGCTCCAGCCCGGGCGGGCTGGGCGCTCTATCCTGCATATCTCCATATTCGTCAGACCCCCTGTTGGATTTTACAGATATTGTTTCCAACCGTTGCAATAATA
>CAZJYV010000150.1:0-4720 GCA_964550295.1 uncultured Clostridium sp.
AGGATAAGCCTTTTACAGCGACAGACGCATAAAGCGCGTGCCTTCGATCGGACTGTCATAATACGGCGGGATGTCGGCAAAACCCAAATTGCGATAGAGCGTTTGCGCACTCTTCATGGAGGGGAGCGTATCCAGCAGCATGGTGCGGTAACCGATGGTTTTCGCGTCGAGGATGATGCGCGAGACGAGCCTGTTTCCGATATGCAGGCCGCGGAACGCTTCGCGGACATACAGCCGCTTCATTTCGCAGGCGTCCGTATCGATTTTTCGCAAGCCAACGCATCCGGCAGCGATTTCGCCGCAGTATGCGATATACAGCCTGCCGTCCGGCGGCGCATATTTGCCGGGCAGGGAAGCGAACTCGTCGGCATAATTCTGATAACTCAGGTCGATGCCGAGGGAGGCGGCATATTCTGTAAACAGCGTTTTCACGTCATCGATATGAGGATAAGCTTCATGGATATCAACCGTCATCGCACACCTCAACCCGGAGCGGCTTTTCATATTAGTTCTTATGTTAAGTTTGCTGTTATAAAAAAGATTCTGTTAGCGCGTGCCTTCTAATGCGTCTTGTTCGGCGGCGGCTTCCGATTCGCCTGTCCTGGTTGCGGCAGACTTCTTCGCCCGAACGTAATTGATGCTCATCAGCGCGATCGCAGCGAAGCCCAGCCAGCCGTAGGCAGGATAGACCGTACCAACGAGCGACGCAAAGCCGAGGCTGCTGCCCAGGAGGGCCGCAAGACACACGGCAGGCACGACAAAAGCGCGTTTGCCAAGGATGCCCGGCATCCGGTAGGATTGCAGTCTGGAGAGCAGCGAGAAGGAGATGCCCGCCGCAGCCGTGAATATGCCGAGGAACAGCGCTGCGGCGTAGATCCAGCCAAGCGCGGGGCTGATTGCCTGCGCAACGGCGAACATGGGCATATCGTTCGAAAACGAGGCGGATTGGTTTTTGAGCATCGCTATGCATAAAAGCGCGGCGAAAAGACCGGGAACGCCGCCGCCGAGGATGGCGCCGAGCTTTACATCCCGGTCGCGGGCAACGCTGCGCGCAAGCGGCGCAAGCACGCCGATGGTACCCAGGATGTTGTAGGAGATATACAGAGCTGTGCTTATAAGCCAGTGCGGCGCAACGGTAAAACTTTTTACGACGTCCGCTGCAAAAGCGGCATCCTGTCCCGTAAACGCCCCGGCTGCCGCCGTGCCGAAGCCTGCGACGATCATGGCCGGCACCGCGAAGGAGAACGCACGGGAAAAACCTGCCGTACCCAGCAGGTGCACGCAGATCACGCATACCGTCAGCACAGCCGCACCGATGAGCGCGGGCAGACCGGTCAGCGTATGAAACAAGGTTCCTGCTGCCGCAAGCATGACGGTAATGATGCCAAACAGCCAAACGGACATCAGAACGGCGACGATCTTTGGCAGCAATCCGCCGAAGGGCGAGATGATCCGCTCGTAATCCGAGGTTTGAAGGCGCCGCGCATTCATCATGACCACGATGCCGAGCACCGCGAAACCTGTGCCCGCTAACAGTGCGCCCACGACGCCCACGCTGCCCCACGAGGCAAAAAAGCGCAAAATCTCCTGCCCCGAAACGAAGCCCGCGCCGAAAAGTGTTCCCGTATAGGCCGCGGCAATGCCCGCGACGGCTTTGATGCGTTCTTTCATACGAGGGCGATTATAACACGGCGCACATTGTCAAAACAAGGTGATTTTCCGCAATGCGGTGATATAATAAGGATAGCTTCCAATAAAACGGATAAGGAGTATGAACGATGGCAAAAGCGGTTCCGCAGTTTGATTACGCACTGTGCATCAAATGTGGTCAGTGCGCGCGCTGGTGCCCCATGGAATACCTCACCATGACCCTTGCTGACCCGGAAGAACCGGAGCGGCCGTTTCCGGAAAAAACGGGCAGCGTCTGCATTGGCTGTGGGCAATGTGCCAAGGAGTGCGGGCAAAATGCGATCACGATGGTCCGCTTCGGCGGATAGCGCGCCATTTGGCCGGAAAAATGCTGTTGCACACGCGTATTCAAGCGAACGCACTTGAATATGCGGCCGACGAATTGATATAATGAAGCAAATAACAATTGATGGGAGGATTGCACCATATGGCCATTTTTGATAAAATCGGTGAGTTCGCAAAAAACGCATCGGAGAAGGCAGGGGAGTTCGCGAAAAACGCCTCGGAGAAGGCAAGCGATAAAATCGAGATTACACGCCTGAATGCCAAGATTAAAACAGAGCAGCAGACCATCCTCGGCTACAAGACGGAGCTTGGCGCGCGCTACTGGGATAAGATCGCCGCGGGCGAGATTGAGGCGGATGCGTCCGTGGAGGACATCATCGGTAAAATCCGGGCTTCCCTGACGAGCATCGACGGAATCGAAGCCGAGATCTGCAAGATCGAGGAGGAGCGCGTTGCAGCCGAGGCGGCAGCGAAAGCCGCCGCGGAAGCCCGGCAGGCGACGATCATTGTTCCGTCTGCAGCCGTCACTGAGCCCGCACAGCAGACGTTTGCGGAGCAGGCTCCGGCTTATGCCGCGCAGTCGGTGGAAGAGCAGAGCGCGGCGACGGAATTCCATACAAGCGTTCCCGTTCAGGGGGAATACAGCTTCGGCGCGCCGGTTCAACCCGTACAGCCCGCACAAGCGGCACCTGCGGCACCGGGACTTAAATGCGCAAACTGCGGGGTGACACTGAACCCCACCACGAAATTCTGCCAGGAATGCGGAACGCCCGCCCCCATGCCCGCTCCTGCGAAACGCTTCTGCCCGAACTGCGGAAAAGCGCTTCCGGCTGATGTGCGCTTCTGCCCGGAATGCGGCTCGAAAGCATAAATAAAGATAGAAAGAAACGAATGAGAAAATGAAAAGCAACGTTTATTTTGCGGATATGCACACGACCTACCGTGAGTCTCTTCCCGCAAAGCTCACGCGGCTCATAGACACGGCGGGCCTCGGAACAATCGATATGGATGGCAAATATGTTGCCATCAAGCTGCATTTCGGGGAGCCGGGCAATCTCGCCTACCTGCGCCCAAACTATGCGAAGGTGATCGTCGATTACGTCAAGGCGCGCGGCGGCAAGCCGTTCCTGACGGACTGCAACACGCTTTATGTCGGCGGACGTCGCAACGCCCTCGACCATCTTGAAAGCGCATATGCGAACGGATTTTCTCCGTTCTCCACGGGCTGCCACGTCATCATCGCGGACGGGCTTAAAGGCACGGATGAGGCTGTGATCGATATCGACGGGGAGGAAGTCCAACACGCCAAGATCGGTCATGCGCTGGCGGACGCGGATATCATCATCAGCCTGAGCCACTTCAAGGGACACATGGCGACTGGCTTCGGCGGCGCGATCAAAAACGTCGGCATGGGCGGCGGTTCCCGCGCGGGCAAGATGGAAATGCACAGTGCAGGTAAACCCGGCATCGATGAGGAGCGCTGCATCTGCTGCGAAACCTGCGCTACGGTCTGCGCGCACGACGCGCTCTCCTTCGGCAAGGGTTATGCCGAAATTGATGAAGAACATTGCGTAGGCTGCCACCGCTGTCTGGGTGTGTGTCCGACGGATGCCGTCGTTTCGCTGTGGGATGCGGACAATGCCATTTTGAACCGCCGTATGGTCGAATATACGCTGGCGATCCTCAAGGGCAAGCCGAACTTCCACGTCAGCCTTGCCATCGACATTTCGCCCAACTGCGATTGTGAGGATAACAACGACGTGCCGGTCGTGGGGGATGTGGGCATGTTCGCCTCCTTTGACCCTGTGGCGATCGACCTTGCCTGCGCGGATGCCGTGAACGCCATGCCGGTCAATCCCGGCAGCGTGATTGAGAAGCACCCGCACGGCGACCACATGGATGCCATCCACCCGGACACGAATTGGCGCGTGCAAATCGAACACGGCGTCAAGATGGGGCTCGGAAACGCCGAGTACGAGTTGATCAAAATCTAGGCGGAGCACGGGTTGACGGGGAACGGACATCCGTTCCCCGTTTTCATAAAAAGTGATTGACATGGATCATGCCTGTTGTGTATAATGGACAACGCCGTGAGTAAACGTGCTCGGTTCGTCTAGTGGCCTAGGACACCGCCCTCTCACGGCGGGGACAGGGGTTCGACTCCCCTACCGGGTACCAGTAATGACTCAGTGAATGAGACAACGAAAACCTCCAGAAGTTCTGGGGGTTTTTGCGTTTTGGAGCTAATTTTGCCGGCTCGGAATGACATACTTTTGGTCGCCGGATGTGTGTTGAGCGGCAATTTGAACTCACTTGAACCCCCATCTGGACATCCGCAGATTTGAACCCCCCATGCCCATTTGGCCGGGGGTGGGTTCAAACCTTGTAACGAATGGTCGAGGCACATGTTACCGTCTACGATATATCAAAAACGCAACATACGTTGGATAAATGCAACTTACCTGCAAATCTATTGAGCGGTTCGGGAGCACGGGTTATACTGCCCATGACAACAGACGGAAAGGGAGTATCACTTATGCTCGGAGTTATCACGTTGCTTATCGCGCTTAGCGCACAAATTGGGTTTTTCGTTTATCAGATGGTGACGAAGAACCGACAGACCAAGATCAAGAATATTGCTCGAATCGCCGCTTTCGCAGTTTTTTCGCTGCTTCTTATCACGGGGGTATATTGGTGGGGATTTCGCTGGATGGGCTTATTTATCCTGCTCGCCATTCTGGCAATT
>CAZJYV010000151.1:0-4697 GCA_964550295.1 uncultured Clostridium sp.
TGCTTGAGGATCATCTCGTCGTTGGCGACCGCCTTTTCATGTGCCGCCTCGAGGACTGTCTGAGGAAGTTGGGAGAGCATCGGCAGCAATTGATAAAGTTGATCGATGTCGATATCCTCCGCATTGGTGGGCATGCTCGCCGTGCCTGTCGAACCCTGTGCGGCGGCATAATCGCGCATGACGTTGATCATCGTCCACGTCGCCGAGCCGAAGGCTTCATCAAGGTCGGAAAGGGTTTGCTCGTCCGCGCTGCTGCGCACGTAAATCATACCGGCAGCTTCGGGATACAGATCGCTGTACGCTTCGCTTTCTTCATTTTCGGACGAGACGCCCATCAGGGTATAGTTGGCTTCAACCAGCGCTTTCTCGTCGGCGATCATGAACGTTGTCATAAGCGCCATGCCGTTCTGGCTGACGGCGTCCGGCGCGGCGTGTTGCACACCGTTTTGCTGGATGCCTACGTTGACGATATCCGACATGTAGTTGGGCAGGTTCAGGTCGCACATCGCCTGTGCGAACAGCAGCGCGACTGCTAAGAGAAGCCCCCCTAAAAACGGCTTGAGGTATTTTGCAAGTTTAATCAACGGGTTTGTCTCCTTCCGGATCGTTTAGAAAATGTTGACCTTCAACCTCCTGCCGGATCGTGGCGGATACCTCTGCCAAGACCTTGAGCAGGCGGATCAGTTCCTTCATGTTGTCCGCGCCGAAACGCTCGATGGTCATATCCATGACCCGGTCCGCGTATCTGCGCTGCCGCCGTTGGAAACGGCAGCCCTCCTCCGTGAGGGTTACGGTGATCCTTCGCCTGTCCGCGTGATCCACCTCGCGGTGGACGAGCTTTCGCTTCTCCAAGGAGGCAAGCATCTGGGATACCGCCGATTTGGTCATGAACAGATTGTTCTGGATCTCCGTGAGGCTCGCGCCCTCATGCGGAATCTTCCCCAGCACGAAAAGCTCGCCCATTCGGATATCCTCGCCCGGCGGGGTCGGCATGCCGGCCTTGCGGAACTGCATCATGACGTGCATAAATTCCCTTTTCAAGTCGCTGTCCAACAGAAACCTCCCGTTCGTTAAGCACTTAATAGTTAAGAACTGCACTATTTTACTTCCGCATCCGACAAATATCAAGCCTGCAATCGTGAATTTTCGGTGAAGCGCGGCAGATCTTCTGCTATACTGTTTTGCATGAACCGAAGGGGGAAAGGCGCTATGGCCTATTCGATCATCGACATCGGCAGCAATTCGGTGCGTTATATGGATGACAAGGGTGAAAAGCGCCTCATTACGACGCGCCTTGCCCAAGGGCTCGACAAAACGGGTTTGCTTTGTGACGAAAGCATGGCGCGCAGCCTGAATGCGATTGGCTTATACGCGCGCCTCTCGCGCGAGAGCGGGCTGACGCCCCGCGCGTATGCGACGAGCGCCGTGCGGGACGCGAAGAATTCCGACCTGTTTCTTTCTGCGGTCTATCGCGAAACCGGCATCGAAATCGACGTGCTCTCGGGTGAGCGGGAAGCGAAATACGCGCTGCTCGGTGCGGGCGCGACCGGCGGCGGGCTGATCGATGTCGGCGGCGGGTCGAGCCAGATCGTATTTGGCGGGTTTGGCGCAAGCTTTCCTATGGGATGCGTGCGCGCGAAGGATCTTCTTTCAAATGTGCCGACTTTTGATGAAATGCAGCAAAAGCTCTATGACGCGTGCGGCAGCATCTTCCGCTTTCCGCGTATTTATCTCGAAAGTTGGACGGGCGTTGGCGGCACGATCACAACGCTTGCGGCGCTTTCGCTCGGCTTGCGGGTCTATGATCAGGCGGCTGTGAACGCATGCGTGCTCACGTCCGAAGGAATCGCGGCGATGGCGCGGGATCTTTGCGATCGGGGCGCCGCGGTGCGCGGCACGCATCCGCTGCTTGCGGAACGGCATGACGTAATCGTGCCCGGCGCACTGATCGTTCTGCTGATCATGCGGGGCATGGGTATCGCGAAGCTGCGCGTGTCCGATGCGGACGGCATGGAGGGGTATCTGAAGGAACTGCTGTCAGCGGATTGAATAAAAAGCGCCTGCCGGTCATTCGGCAGGCGCTCTGCGTATCATGCTGTGATGGACTTACTGGTTGTTGTCGAGGTAATACTCGCCGCGCCTGTAATCATAGACCGCGCCGCGCGTGAATTGATCGATGTTGTCGAGCACTTTGCCTGTGCCGATGGCCACGCAGGAAATCGGATCCTCCGCAACAAAACAGGGCACCTTGGTGTGCTCGGCGATGAACTTGTCCAGTCCGTAGAGCAGCGCGCCGCCGCCCGTCAGGCAGATGCCGTTCTCCGCAACGTCGCTCGCAAGCTCCGGCGGGGTTTTTTCGAACATGGCGCGCACGCTCTCAAGGATCGCCTGCAGCGGCTCCTCCAGCGCGTCGATCATTTCGTTGCTGCCCACGACGATGGCCTGCGGCAGGCCGGAAATCAGGTTGCGTCCCTTGACGTCGATAAAAACCTGTTCTTTGCGCGGATAGGCGGAGCGGACGATCGAGTCGTCAAACTTATCGCCCGCGACCTTGATGGAATCGGAAAGCACCGCTCCGCCGAGGGAAACGAGTGCTACATCCGTTGTTCCGCCGCCGATGTCGATGACCATATGGCCGCGCGGCGCAGAAATGTCAAGGCCCGCGCCGATGGCTGCGGCAATCGGCTCCTCGATCAGGTAGGTGTGACGCGCGCCGGCTTCCTCTGTGGCGTCGATGACGGAGCGCTTTTCAACCTCAGTCACGCCTGAAGGAACGCAAACAACCACGCGCGGCTTAAAGAACACGCGCGTGCCGACGACCTTTTTTAAAAAGTGATGGAGTATGCGCTCCGTTATATCGTAGTTGGAGATCACGCCGTCCCGAAGCGGGCGCACCGCGGTAATCGTGCCCGGCGTGCGGCCGAGCATCCTGCGCGCTTCCTCACCGATGGCAATAATGCGTCCGGAAACCTTCTCCACCGCGACTACGGACGGTTCACGCAAAACGATGCCTTTGCCGCGAACATAGACAAGTATGCTCGCAGTACCCAGATCGATGCCGACATCGTTGAATTCAAACAGACCCATATGTCTACTCCTTCAAACGGGAGATATATTCACGCTCACCTGTCTCGACCGTCTTTCCGAACTATTTTATCATTTCTCCATGCGATGAACAAGCCTTACAAGATGCTAAATTTGAACAAATTATAAAAATCGGATCGGGCATGTGGGTTTTCTTGTGAATTGACCCCGGATGGGCTATAATGAGAAAACGATCTGAAAACAGAGGTATTCAACGAATGAAAAAGGGTACGACCCGCACAATTATGATCTGTTTACTCGCTGCGCTCATGGCGTTCGCTCCGGCTTGTCAGGCGGGCGGCGGCATTGACGTGGATATTAACGTTCCGGATAAAACCGCTGCACCCTCGACGCAGGTGCCCCAGGGCACCGACCCGTCCGCTTCCGCGACCCCCCTTCCTCAGTCCGAAAACGTGGACCCGTCCAACACCATCGACCCGAATGAACTGGACGGAACCGCAGATGTTGCGGATGAGGAAAAATTATCTTACGACGAGTATCGAGCCATCAATTCGGACGTGATCGGCTGGATTACAATCGATAACACCAACGTCGATTATCCGATCGTGAAAAGCCACGACAACATCGATTACCTGACCCAAAATGCCAAGAAGGAAGCCAGCAAGGCGGGCGCCATCTTTTTGGATTATCGTTGCAGCGCCAACGACAGCCATGCGATCCTTTATGGCCACAACATGAGCAAGTCGAAGATCATGTTCGCGCAGGTGACCAATTACAGCAACCGTTCATTTTATGACGCCAACCGCACCTTCGAGGTGACGTTTGGCGACACGACATATACCTATAAGGTCTTTTCGGTCTATTCGGTCGATGTGAACGATGCGGATTATATGGCCGTGGACGAAAACTTTCCCAGCGACGCATCCTTTGCAAAATATATGAACGAAACGATCGCGGGGCAGTCGATCTTTCCGGTGGATACCACCATCGGGGAAGATGACCATGTGATTACGCTTTCCACCTGCACGCATACCAATTACGCCAACGGCAGATTCGTCGTCCACGCCGTACGCGTGGGCTGAAACGATGATGCACAGACCTAAAACCGAACGGGCAAAAAAAGTGGCGGCGCTCCTGCTGTGCGCTGCTTTTTGCATGCTCCTCGGCTGTGAACCCGCGGGGACTGCCACGCCCTCCAACACGCCCATACAGGCAAAGGTCACGCCTACGGCCGCTTCCGCCTTTTCACCAACGCCCGGGGCTACGCCCGACACCTCGGCCGGCGCGACCGACCCGATCGGCGCGGAACCCACCGCGGGCGACAGCGAATATACGGCGGACGAGCTCAACGGCATCGCCCAGGCCGGCGATGTGCTGCCCACGCTCGATTACGAAAACGCCAAGGAGCTCAACGCCGACGTGGTCGGCTGGATCAGCATCCCCGGCACTTCCGTCGATTACCCCGTTGTGCGCGGGGAAGACAACGAGTATTACCTCGGCCGCAATGTGGAAAAAGAAAAAAGCCGCTACGGCAGCATCTTCATGGACTTCCGCAACGCCGACCCCGAACAGCAGAGACATATCGTCATCTACGGCCACAACATGAAGAACGGCACCATGTTCCACGACCTGATGAACTATAAGCAAAAGGA
>CAZJYV010000152.1:0-4688 GCA_964550295.1 uncultured Clostridium sp.
TCTCAAATACGGTATGCCCATCAATGCAACCTGCAACCCGTGGTACTACAACACCGAGATGTACCCCGACGGCTGCCCGATCCAGAGCTGGTGGGATATTGTTCAGGGCTACAACACGGATACAGAATCCTACACGGACGCCTCCGGCAACAACACCCAATTCTGGACCATCTATACGAAGGATATCACCTCGCCCTCTTACGCAGCATTGTGGGCGCAATCGATTATCGACGGCGATGCAATGACTGCTCAATACGAAGCACAGTATGGTAAGCCGCTGGTCTTCACCTACATGGATCACCTCAACAACATTCCGGGCATGATGGAGTTTCCCGATAACAATGGCGGCGCCGAATTGTTCTGGCGCTTCACACAGATGGTCGTCACCGAGATGGATGACGGCGACCAGGTTGTTGCTGCGGTAGGCGAATCCCTCAATGGCCCTACTCTGGGCATGTGCTCCGGCAGCAAATTGGACAATGTGAACAACGGCATTGCAATCAACTGGGTAACGGGGCTTGAGCCTTACACCGCCTGCCTCGCTTGCGACTATATTTACACCACCGACGGCTGTGACAATCCTGCCGGCGCAAGGCTGTTCATTCTTTATATGCTCGGTGGAGAAGACGGTCAGAGCGGATGCCTCTCCGCATTCAATGCCCTGGGCAAATGGAGCGTTCGCGACGATGTCATTTTCGATCAAACACCTTATAGTGCAGAGGAAGTGAATCTCAAGAGCCCCGACTTCGAGGAAATCTATCAGATTTACCCCGATGTGAAGGCCTACTGGATCTACTGGAGGAGCTTCGCGCCCAGCGCGTAAAAATGGTATAGCGCATCCGCGCAGCGCTTCACAGCACAGCAGGAATCTTTCAATGTTATTTATATAACGTTCCTCTGAATCGGACGGAAGTTTGCCGCCCACCGGTATCATTCAGGATGGGCGGATAATCTCCGTCCTTGCATACGCGGAAAGGAGACACAATGCGAATCAAACGAATTCTGTCCATCGTCCTCGCCTTCATGATGGCGCTGACGACCTATGCTTTCGGGGCGCTCGCAGAGGGCGACGGTACCGTCTGGTGGCAGCAGGATGTATGGGATCTTGAACATCTTTTGGAATTAGGCGCGCAGATACCGGATTATAACGCCGCTTCCGGGCAATATGAAATTTCCACGCCGGAACAGCTCCTGTATCTGAGCGGCAGCTGGAAAACACAGGACAGCAATGGCGACGGCGCGCCCGACGCCCCCTGCAACGGCACTTATGTGCTCACGGCGAATCTCGATATGACGGAGCGGATGGCGGCAATCGGTCAAGCGCTTTCCACCCTTTCCGGCACCAAGATGGAAGGCTACATGCCCCCCATTGCGGCTGAAACCGACGAAACGGAAGAAGGCGGCGTGCATTGCGCGTTCTTCGGTACGTTCGACGGACAAGGGCATGCAGTCAGCAACATCCGCATCGTTCGGCTGAATGATAAATACGCTGGCTTCTTCGGAAACATCGGCCATGATTACGGCGAGGGCACGGTGCGCAATCTCGCGCTCGTCAACATTCGGGTCGAAAGCCTTGCTTCATGCGGTTTGCTCGCCGGTGCGATCTATGGGGATGTGGAAAACTGCGTGCTCATCGGCAGCATCGATTGCCTCGAAAAGACCGCCGGCGGCCTTGCTGGCAAGATCAAAAAGAATGAAAACGCCTATCTTGGCACCGCGCGCAACTGTTTTGTATACGCTGACATCAACGTACGCGGCCAAGGCAGTGAAAACGGCGCGGTAGGCGGCATCACGAGCGCGCAGTCCGACGGCGGCCGCGTTTACAACTGCTATGTCGGCGGAAGCATCACGGTGCTGGGTGAGAATGCGGACAGCGTAGGCGGCATTACGGGCGGCTTAAAATCCGGGCAGGCGTTGGAAAACAGCGTCATGCTGCTTTCCGCAATCCACGTGGAGGATGGAACGAATATCGGTCTGCTCTGCGGCGATTACAGCGGGGAAACCGGCTCTCATCTCGTTAACAACTATGTATGGAACGGCACAACGCTCAGGGGCTGCGTCACAAGCGACCATCCGGAAAGCGCAGCCTATACGGGTGTGGACGCGGCAACGATCCTGTCAAAGGCACTCTACGCCGATATGCTCGGCTGGGATTTCGATTCGCTCTGGACCTGGGTCGGCACGGACACATCCGGCTACCCGATGCTTGCATCCTTCATCGGCAGCGATGCCGCGCTCGAATCGATGGGCGCGCAAATCGTGCAGGACCTGACCGTGACGGAACCTGTTCTGCGCGCCTTAGAGCCAATGACCAACGCGGGCTTCGAGGGAGACGATATCGCGCTCACCTGCACTTTGATGCTGGCGGAAGAAGCTGCGGTTTCCGGTATGACGCTTTTTTACGGCACGGATAAGGACGGCAGCACGTTTGCCTCCTCTTTGCCGATGACGGACAACAGGGATGGTTCCTATACGGCGGTTTTCCCCGAAAAAGCCGAAGGTACTTGGTATTACTACTTTGCGGCGGCAATCGGCGGCGATGCCGTCACCTTCCCGAGCGACCTTTCGACCTGCCTGCGGCTTGACATCGCCTCCGCTGCCTCAAAACTCACGCCCAGACAAATCACCGTGAGCCCGGGCGCGACCTATGATGCGATCGGCCTCGCCTGGATCACCTCCGAAGGCGGCCTGACGGCCGAGCTGCGCTACCGCGTAGCAGGCAGCTCGGATTGGACGATCGCCGAAGTAAATGATGTCACAACCGCCGAGGTCGGCGGCGAGCGCGGCGAAATCACAGGCTATTCCGTTGACATGGCAGGCCTTGAGCCCGAAACGCAGTATGAGTATATGGCCGTGACGAACGACGGCGCGGCGGACTATCAGAGCGACATTTATACTTTTACAACGCTGCCCGCAGACAACGGTTACACCTTTATGGTCGTGTCCGATCTGCAGGCCACAACGGAAGAGGGCTATCTGCCCTTCCTGTATACGATGCAGGGTTATGTTGCAACCGAGCTTGGCGGCGTAGACTTCGTGATCAATCTGGGCGACCTGTCGGAGGACGGCTCCTCTCTGCCCCAGTGGCGGTATATGTTCAACACGCTGGGCGGCTACTTCGCGACTTCCCTCAACGCCTTTGTCGCGGGCAACCACGAATCGAGCGGCGATCTGAATGCCACGATATATAAGGCCCAGACCAACCTTCCGGGCGGGCTTGACGATCCGTACGTGGGCGATACCACAGGCAGCTTCATCGTGGGGGACGCCTGTTTCGTCCTGTTCAATACGGAGCCGTATACGGGGCTTGACGGTGCGGATATCGCAGCTGATAAAGTCGCCTACTACGAGCTGCAAAAGGAGTGGGCGAAGGGCGCGTTTGAAGCTTCCGGCTGCCGCTGGCGCATCATCGTCGCGCATGCCGGCCTCATTCAGGATGACCCAACCGCCACCGCTTTCCTCGAAGCGATGTGCGACGAGCTGAACGTCGACCTCTACTTCAACGGTCACATCCACAACTACTACCGCGCCTGCGCGCGCGGCGGCACGGCAGCCGAAACCGGCTCCGGAACGACGTTCATCACCACAAGCCCTATGGGACGCAAGTTCGATGATTTCGAGCCGGGCGTTATCGATGATCTCATCCAATTCCAGACGGGTGGGTCTACCGACCCGCGGCAGTATTTCACCCTCGTCACCGTGACGGACGAAGGCTTAACCGCAGCTGCTTATCAGCTCACCGAAGCTGGGGACGATACCAAAGCCGCCACTTTCGGAAGCTTTACGCAGATCGACGGCATCACGCTCACCCAAAGCCTGTCCGAGAAATATGCCGCACCCGCGACTACGCCGGAAGTGACCACGGCACCCGCCGAGGAGGCGCAGGCCTCGCCGGAAACCTCCTCCATCGTATGGTGGATACTCGGATTGTGCGTATTAGGCGGTGGGATGATCGCCATCCGTTTCCTAATTCAGAGCAAGAAAAGCAAAAGTAAAAAGAAAACGTAACAACGAACCACACATGAAGCGGGCGGCCATGGCCGCCCGCTTCTTAATACTTAGTTAGTTGTTAATCGATGATTGTTACATCGCCCAGCGTCCGCATGTTGCGGTTGGCATCTATAACGAGCGCGCCGTGATCCCCAATCGCATAGATGCTTTTCTGCTGCTCCGATCGTATATCATGCAACAGCGATTTCCAAGCATCGGTATGATCGTAATGCACTTCGATATAGAAGTCACTCTGTATAAAAGATAACCCGTCCATATATGTCAATTCGGGGTAATCATTATCCGGCGAAAGGAAATTCCGCCCCATCTGGAGGAGCGCGCCCGCACTGTATCCCATGATGACTTTATCAAACGCCATAACGTCCTCGTATATGTTTTTTTCAATGAGTCGAGGAATAACCTGATCGGGCATCCCGCCGGTAAACATCAGAATATCCGCATCGCGGAATCCGAGTCCTCAAAATAATGAACCAGCGCGATGTTGTCACGCCCGATGCCGTATTTCATGAATTCAAGCATAGGGTAGGCAAAATGCTTGCCCTCGTACCCGTATTTTTCATTGTACTCATGCTGATCGGCAGTCGGCTTATGCGCAAATGAAATAAGGGCAACCCTGTCCGTTTGTCTGATATACTTGCCCAGTTCGCCCTTTGCGTAAGGTTCCGCAAAGGTCCATA
>CAZJYV010000153.1:0-4684 GCA_964550295.1 uncultured Clostridium sp.
GTCGCCCCATATGACATCCGTCCAGAACTGCTTCACAGCACCCGCGAGGACGGGTCCGCGCCAGACCACGGGCTGCGTGTCATCGTCCAGCAGCAAATTGATGCTCATCACGGGGATGCCGGTTTTTGAAACAACAGGATAGATGCCCTCCTCGCTGCCCTCCGCCTTTTCGGTCAGGCGGAAGGATTTGGGAATGGAGGGCCCTGTCACATCCGCGTCGAGCACGGCGCTCTTGTATCCGCGGCGGTTCATCAGCACCGCGAGCAGGGAGGTGACCATGGATTTACCCACGCCGCCCTTTCCGCTGACGATGCCCACCACATGCTTGATGCGGCTCATTTCATGCGGCTTTTCGATAAAGTCCGTCTTCTCCCGCGAGGGGCAGTTTTCCCCGCAGGAGGAACAATCGTGGTTGCAGGTTTCGCTCATGTTTTTTCTCCGTATTCTCAGTTTTCAACATTGGCATTATACATCAAAATCACGCGGATTCATAGTCTGCGCGCGGATTCCGCATCGGATGCACACATTGTCCGGGGGGCGTGTTCGACCAAGCCTTGCCACGGCGGCCTGCTGCCTTTATAATAAAGTCGATTGGACACATGTGAGGGGGAAACGCTTATGGCGCAACAGGTCACGCTTCTGGATGGGGCAACCGGCACCTGCCTTTGGGCGAAATCGGGCGACACCCGGCCCGTATGGATGTATAACACGGAGATGCCCGACATCGTGCGCGCGCTGCACGCCGAATACATCGCCGCGGGCGCGCGGATCATTTCCACCAACACGTTCTGCGCGAACGCACCGGCGCTCAAAAGCTCCGGCTGTTCGGTGGAGGCGATCGTATCCGCCGGCGTGCGCCTTGCCAAGGAGGCGACAGCAGGTACGGGCGCGAAAGTTGCGCTCGACATCGGGCCGCTCACGTCCCTGCTCAAACCCTTCGGCGACGTTTCGCATGAGGAAGCCGCCGAAATCTACGCGCAGCAGATAACCGCCGGTATGAAGGAAAAGCCGGATTACATTTTTTTGGAAACCTTTATGGACCTTGAGATGATCTCCATCGCCCTCGCGCAGGCGCGTACCTTTGACACACCGGTTTTATGCTCGATGAGCTTTACGAAATTCGGTAAAACCCTCATGGGCAACCCCGTCAAAAAAATCGCCGACCGGCTGGCATCGGAAGGCGCTTTCGCCGTGGGACTGAACTGCTCGCTCGGGCCGGACGCGGCGCTGCCCGTCATCCGCCAGTTTGCGGAGGCGACGGCGCTTCCCCTGATCTTTAAGCCCAACGCGGGACTTCCCTCCGAGGACGGGGATTCCGCGTTCGACGCCGAAAGCTTCGCAAGCGATGTCATGGCTGCCGTCGAAGCGGGCGCGTCGTATGTGGGCGGCTGCTGCGGAACGTCGCCCTCCTACATCGCAAAGCTGAACGAAAAGCTCGCGCAGGGGCATCATCATCCTTCCGCGGGCGGACATTAACGAAAAATGGCGGATTTGATCGCACATTACATCACGGCGCGCCGCTTTCTCAACACGCACCCCGAAACATCGGATGCATTCGCGCGCGGGTTCTGCTTCGGCTCCCAGGGGCCGGATCTCTTCTTCTTTGGGGGAACGCGGAAAAGCTCCGTTTTCTCCTGCGCCATACACGAAGGCGATCCGGCGGCGCTGTTCGCGAACCTCGCGGACGATCTGCGCGGGCAGGATGACCTGTATCGCGGCTACGCGCTCGGCGTGCTGCTGCATTATTTCGGGGACAGGGGACTTCATCCCTATGTGGGCTGGCACTGCCGCGAACACCCCGCGCCGCGCGAACACGTGTTTTTTGAAACCGCAATCGATATGTGCGTTTACGAGCGGGAATATCAAAAGCCGATCGCGGACTTTGCGTACGACGCGGTTTTTCGCCGCGACCGCAGGCTGTTCCGCGCGATGTATGCCTTCTGGCAGAAACGCCTCGGCGGCAGGCTCAGCCCTGTTTATGTGTGGGGCTGCCTGCAGAGCATGGGCGCGATGACCAAGGTATTTCTGCGCGCAAAACCCTTTGCCGTGCGGACGGCGCGCTTGTACGGCAGGCTGACCGGCAAGTCCGCGACTGTGCTTTCGCATTTTAAGCTGCATGCCGACGCAAGCGTCATGAATGACGCGCACAGCACATGGATCACCCCGGCGGGACCTTCGCGCGAAAGCGTGGAGGATCTTCTTTGCGGGATCGTGGATGCGTTTACGGGGGAATACGACGCGCTCGCCGCGGGCGTCTATCGTTTTGCCTATCGGGAAAGTTTTTCCTACGGCGCGTGAATCATCGCAGGTCTTGCAAATTGCGCGCAAAAGGGATATAATAAACGCGCTTCGGGGGGTGGTGCGAATCCACACCGGCGGTGATGCGGCGCAAGCCGACGAGCCCGCGAACCGGCGCGCGCAGGCGCTCCGGCCGAGCCGGTGTGATCCCGGTGCCGACGGTATAGTCCGGATGAAAGAAGCACGGCTTCCGTTTGCTGTGTTCCCCCGCTGTGAGGCGGGGTATTTTTTTGTTTACGGAGAGACGATATGAGAAATCCAAAGGTTGAAAAGCTGGTTAAGATGGCGCTGCTGTGCGCCATGTCCCTCGCGCTGATGTACGTTGTGCGTTTTCCCCTCATTTTGCCTTATCTCGAATACGATATGGCGGATGTGCCTATTATGATCGGCGCTTTCCTGTACGGCCCGGCGGCGGGGCTTGCGCTGTGCGCAATCGTGAGCTTTTTGCAGGCGGTGACGGTATCCGCTGCATCCGGCTGGATCGGGGGCGTGATGCACTTTTTCGCCTCAAGCGCGTTCGTGCTGGTCGCGGGCATACTCTACCACAGGCGGCATACGCTGCGCGGCGCGGTGGAAGGCCTGATCTTCGGTTCCATCGCGATGATCCTCGTGATGATTCCGTTCAATTATTTTCTTTCGCCCCTATTCCTCGTGAGCGACGCGATGAGCTATGCGGACGCGCAGGCGTTCATCTGGAACATCATCTGGAGCTTCATCGCCTTCAACGCGGCGAAAGCAGGCATCAATTCCATCGTGACGTACCTGATCTACAAGCCCGTGTCCAAGTTGTTCCGAAAAGAGTTTTTTCGGCACGGCAACGCCGATGTCCGCAATTAATTCTCGCTAATGATTGAAAATTAGATAACGTTTATCATATAATTGGAATACGAACTGCACCACATATCCGTTTATGCAGACGGCGGGAGGAGCACCCCGGCACGTGAACGTTACGAGCGATAAGCGCAGCAACTGGATGTTGATCGCCATGATCGCGGTCCTCGTGGCCGCGACGCTCTTTTCGATGTTCCTTTATCAGAACGCGGCTGTTGCCCGCATCCGAAGCAAAGCGTATGCCGCGCTCGGCGCCGGCGTCGCGCAGGAGAAGGAAGTCTTCCTTGACGCGCTCGAATGGCACTACCTTTCCCTTGAAACCATTGCCGTCGGCGCGGCAGGCACGGATGCCGCAGCCGTTGAATCCATGCTCGCCTACCAGCGCTCGCTCGCGGAAGAAACCGATTATCTCAAGGTCTATTCCGCCGATCTGGACGGCGCTTCCGATACGGAAAACGGCACGATCAACGTTGCCGACAGGCTGTATTTTCAGCAAGCCGCAGCCGGACAGCGCGGGCTTGAAGTCGTCCAAAGCCGGATCGACGGAGAAACGCACTTCATTTTTTCCGTGCCAGTCCTCGTACAGGGTCGGGTCGCGTCCGTGCTGTACACCACCTGCCGGGATGAATCGTTCAAATCGGTGCTGGAGGCTGATTCCGCCGTTGCCGAAAAAACCGTTTTTCTCTGCGCGGCGGACGGAACGATGATCGTCGGCTTATCCCCCGGGATCGGCCCCAACGCGCAGGACAACCTTTTTGACGGCCTGTCGGGCGGGCTGCAGCCAAGCGCGCTCGCGGCGCTGCGGGAGGATTTTTCCGCCGGACGGTCGGGTATCGCGGCATACGGCTCTGCCGGAAGTGAACTTTACATCGCTTATGCTCCGCTGGGCATCAACGGCTGGATCATCTGCTCCGGCGCGCCTTCCACAAGCGTAAACGAAGAGGTCATGCAGACCGTAAAGTCCGGTTTTCTGATCATAACCGCAATCATGATCATTTCCGCAGCGTTCGTGCTGCTTTTCGCATACATCATCAAACAAAGCTCCCAAAGGATGCTGCACGACCAGGCGCTGCTCAACGAAAGCGACGCGCGCTACCGCATGGCCATCGAAAACGCCTCCGTCGCCTTGTGGGATTATGACATCAACAAGCGCCGCGTCACATTCGACGAGCGCTCCATGCGCCTGATCGGCGCGCATAAGCAAACCATCGACAACGCGGTCGAGGCCCTCATCGGCGCGGGATATGTCCATGCGGACAGCGCAAAGGATATGCGGGATTTGCATGACGCCCTCGCGCGCGGCGCAAAAAGTTCCGAGGCCGTGATCATGGTGCGCAGCCAGCTCAACGAGGCCTGGCGCTATGAACACATCCGCTATACGAACCTGTTTGACGAGAAGGGTGCGCCTTACCTTGCCATCGGCATGGGGGAGGATGTTACATCGGAGTATATCGATCGGCGCAGAATGGACGAGCTGTCCGCCGCGGTGGAAAGCGACTCGATGACCGGCCTGCTCAACCACGGCGCCACGTTCGGCTATATCAAGCGCTACCTC
>CAZJYV010000154.1:0-4629 GCA_964550295.1 uncultured Clostridium sp.
AAGCTCGGGGCTTCGGCTCGCTTATCCGGCCTCCACGATCCCCGTCGAAACCATTTACGGCCCCATGGGATGCGGCATTGCCGCTATGATTATTATACACTACTTTGCGCCTTTAGTCCATGTTCTTCATTTTTCTGTCCATGTCGCGCTTCGCGTCGCGTTCGGCGATCGAATGCCGTTTATCATATAGTTTTTTGCCTTTTGCGACGGCAAGCTCAATCTTCACCTTGCCATCCTTCAGATACATCCGCGTAGGGATCAAGCTGTATCCATCCGCCTGAGACAGGGCCTGCAGCTTGTAGATTTCCGATTTATGCAGCAATAGTTTCCTGCTGCGGAAGGGGTCACGATTGAAGATGTTCCCCTGCTCGTATGGGCTTACATGCATGCCGATAACATACACCTCGCCGCTTTTTACGATAGCATAGCAGTCCTTGAGGTTCACTTTGCCGGCGCGGATGGACTTCACCTCCGTGCCTGCAAGCGAAATGCCGCACTCGTAGGAATCCTCAATAAAATACTCATGCCGTGCGGCGCGATTTTCCGCAAGCTGCCGCACACCTTTTTTAACAGGCAAACGATCCTCCCCCCTTTCCATCTGCGTATTTATCATCATACTACGATTTTTTCTTATGAGCAACACGCCGTTTGGTTTCAGTTTTCTTCCCGTGTTTATCTTTCTCTCGCGCGATCGGAGCCGACGTGGGTGCCTGCGCCGTGCCGCCATGGGTTCCGCTGGCAAGCTCAAAATCGATCGTACCCGCGCCAACATCCACCGCCACGACCCGCACGCGCACCTCGTCGCCCAAACGGAACGCGCGTCCGGTGTTGCGGCCGACCATGCGGTAATTCCGCTCATCGCAAACGAAATAATCCCCCGCAAGGGATGCCGCACGCACCATTCCCTCCACCGTGTTGCCCAAGCGAACGAAAAAACCGTACTGCGCCACCCCTGTTATCATCCCTTTCTCAACAGAGCCGATACGCGAGGCCATGTACTCGCACTTCTTGAGGTCATCCGCTGCGCGCTCTGCCTCCATCGCGACAAGCTCACGGTCCGAACAGTGACGAGCCATTTCTGCCATCAGACTGCCGTAATGCTCCGCCTTTTCCCGACTCATCCCGCCCGAGAGCAGCTGCTTCATCATCCTGTGGACGACAAGATCGGGATATCTTCGGATTGGTGATGTAAAGTGGCAATAAAATTTCGCCGCAAGGCCGTAATGGCCGAGGCATTCCGCAGCGTAACGCGCTTTTTTCATGGATCGCAGCATCACGCGGCCCACGAGTGCCTCATCCTTTGTGCCTTTTGTTTTTAAAAGGATTTTTTGCAGCAGCGCAGGCTTTGCGCCCGTTATGCTCTTCACGCCATGACCGAGCGTGTTGAGAAAAACGTTGAGTTCATTGAGGCGGTCTTTATCCGGCGTTTCATGCACGCGGTACATCATCGGTATACCAGCCGCAGCGGCATGTGCCGCAACCGTTTCATTCGCCTCAAGCATAAATTGTTCGATCATGCGATTGGAAACGCCGCGCACGGCAACCTTCACATCCACCGCGCGCCCTTGTTCATCCAAAACGATATCGGCCTCATCCAGGTCAAAGTCAAGGCATCCGCGCTTGACGCGCTTTTCGTGAAGAAGCTGCGCAAGCTCGCGCATATCGCTGAGCATCGGCAACACGTCCGCATACTTTTCACAAAGCGCCGCGTCCCCTTCGAGCATGGCGTTCACATCGTCGTACGTCATCCTGTGCGTCGTGCGGATAACCGTATCGGTTATGCGATGGGAAAGGGTCTCCCCCGCCGCGTCAAGCCGCATCATACAGGAGAAAGTCAGCTTATCCTCCGCCTCGTTCAGCGAGCATACGCCGTTTGAAAGCTCTTTTGGAAACATCGGCAGCACCCTGTCGGGAAAATACACGCTCGTGCCGCGTTTATATGCCTCCTCGTCGAGGGCGGATCCTTCCGGAATATATGCGCTCACATCCGCGATATGTACGCCGAGGAGCCATCCATCGGAAAGTCTGGTCAGGGATACCGCGTCGTCGAGATCCTTTGCGTCTGCCCCGTCGATGGTAATGATGAGTTTATCCCGCAGATCCTCGCGCAGCGCTGCCGCGTCCGCGGGTACGGGCCTATTGAGTGCCTTCGCCTGTTTGGTTGCGTTTTTAGGAAATACGTCGGGCAGCTCAAGTCTGCGTATGATCGAAAGCATATCCGCCTTCGCGTCATCCTTTCCACCGAGGATTTCCGTGATTTCGCCCTGCATGGGGCGCCTTGTATCGGGATACCGCGTGATCTTAGCGACGACCTTATCCCCATTCTTCGCGCCAAGCGTTTTTCCGGCCGTGATGAACATATCGAAGCATACGCGCGTTTCATCCGGTACGACATAGCCGCCTTCGGATCCATCCTGCTCGTACGTACCCACAATCACTGCAAGCGCACGCAGCGCGATGAGCGCAACCTCCGCCTCCCGCGTGCCGTTGTGGCTTTCGGTTTCCGCAGCGCGCGCCCAGACCATATCGTTATGCATGGCGCCGTGCATCGCGTCCGCAGGGATGAACATATCCGGGCTGCCATCCTCCGGGATGAAGAAACCGTAGCCCCGTGCGCTGCCCTGCATCCTCCCGTATACGAGGCCGGTCTGTTCCGGCAACGCGAGCCTTTTTTTTCTTGTAAGGATCAGTCTGCCCTCAAGGAGCAGTTTTTCGATGGCCGAGGCAGCCTCGTCCTTTTCCTCGAAACATTCCATGAGCGCCTCCGGCGCCATAGGTCTGCCCTCTCTGAGCAGTGCTTCGATAATCCTGGTTTCCATTTTGATTTTACATTTACCTTTCTTTCATTTACAACTTACAAACAAAAAGGGTGCGCCGTAAGCGCACCCTGCAAGAACATGACCAATCAGTAAAGCAACATCATCGCAATGCCGAGTGCCGCTATGACAATCGCGAGAGCAACGGTTATCTTCTGAAGTTTGGCTTCCCTGCTGGCAGCCCTGCCGCGCATCGTGAAGGGGGTTGAATCCCCACCGAATGCCCCGCCAAGCCCTGCGCTTTTCGTCTGCTGCATCAGTACCACGGCCACAAGAGCCGCCGATGCAAGGATGAGGACTATATTAACGATTATCCCGACAGTTTCCATTATATATACCTCCTAAACGACTGCAAGCGGTATTATATCATGCGAGGAAATATTAAGCAAGCACAAATATCGCCCGTTTTTGCGGCGTTTTCCGCGTATAAATGCCGTGCGGATCGCGTACGCGCTTGCCCGTTTCAATGGATTCCGTCGCATTAGCTATGCCCGCAATCCCGATGCCATACACACATATTTTTCAGCTTCAGCCTTGTTCCTCGCACGTGGAACAATTTCTGCGCAGAAAAACAGATGGTACTTTTATCCCTTTATAAGCAGCGATTCACCTGTCATATCCTTTGGCTGGGGCAAACCCATCAGCTCAAGCAGCGTCGGCGCGACGTCTGAAAGCCTGCCGCCTTCGCGAAGCTGAACGGTTTTTTGCGCAGGATCCACGAACACAAGCGGCACGGGATTCGTGGTGTGTTCGGTAAAGGGCCCGCCGTGATCGTCGTACATGCGCTCACAGTTGCCGTGATCCGCCGTGACAAGGGCGCGTCCGCCGTTTTTAAGGATCGCGTCGATCACCAGCCCCAGACATTCGTCTACCGCATGCACGGCTTTGACCGCCGCCGCCATCACGCCCGTATGGCCGACCATATCCGGATTGGCAAAATTCAGAACCATCGCGTCATACATGCCGCTCTCGATACGCTTTACTGCCTCCGCCGCAACCTCGTATGCGCTCATCTCAGGCTTAAGGTCATAGGTCGCAACCTTCGGGGACGGGATCAGCGCCCTGTCCTCGCCGGGATTGGGCGCTTCCACCCCCCCGTTGAAGAAGAAGGTGACATGCGCGTACTTTTCAGTTTCCGCAATGCGCAGCTGCGTCTTTCCGTTTTCAGCCAGGTATGCGCCAAACGTGTTGGTGAGCGACTCCGGCTTGAATGCAACAAGGAGCTTGCCCTCAAAATTTGCGTCGTACTGCGTCATGGAAACATAGCAAAGCGGAAAGTAGCCTTTTTTGCGCTCAAAGCCCGCAAAATCCTCGAAGATGAACGCACGAGTCAGCTCCCGCGCCCTGTCGGAGCGGAAATTGTAAAAAATGACGCTGTCGTTCGCGCCGACGGTCGCTACGGGCTTGCCTTCCTTTTCGACGACGATCGGCAGCACGAATTCGTCCGTCACGCCCGCGTCATAAGAAGCCTGCATCGCAGCCTCCGGATCGGCCGCCTTCACCCCTTGTGCGCAGACGATGGCGTCATAAGCCTTCGCCACGCGCTCGTAGCGGTTATCCCTGTCCATAGCGTAGTAACGGCCCATAACGGTCGCAATCTCGCCGCAGCCGATTTCAGCAAGTTGATCCTTCAGCTGACGGATATAGCCCTTGCCGCTCTTAGGGGGTACGTCGCGCCCGTCCATAAAGCAGTGGACGTATACTTTTTTAAGCCCAGCCTCCATGGCGAGACGCACGAGCGCATACAGATGGGTATTGTGGCTATGCACGCCGCCGTCGCTGCAAAGCCCCATCAGGTGCAGCGCGGAACCGT
>CAZJYV010000155.1:0-687 GCA_964550295.1 uncultured Clostridium sp.
CCGTTCCAGTCGATGATATCATATTTTTTTCACGGAAACAAGTTCGCCCGGAGCGGCTCAGGGCTTCAGCGCATATTTCCCCGCGAACGCCTCGAAATGGCGGCGGTACTGCTCGTCGTTGCCGGTCTTGAGGGCGTTGAGGAACTCGTGCGTGGCAAAGCTGCCGCGGTCGGCCTCCTCCACGCATACGGCGATGTTCGAGCAATGGTCGGATATGCGCTCGCAGTTGGCGAGGATGTCGTTGAGCACGAACCCCAGCTCGATGGTGCATTTGCCGCACTGCAGCCTTTCCACATGGCGGCGCTTGATCTGGGCGATGATCGTGTCGATCACCTGCTCGAGCGGCTCGACGAGGGCCGCTTTTTCGTTATCGTCGTTTTCATACGATGCATGCGCGAGCGCGAGGATCTCCGTGAGCGCCGCCGTCAGCACGGCAAGCTCGTCCTGCGCCTGCTCCGAAAAGACCATGTCCTTTGTGCGCATTTCCTCGGCGGATTCGCACAGGTTGAGCGCGTGATCCCCCAAGCGCTCGAAGTCGCCGATGTTCTGGAGCATTTTGGAAACCTCGCGGCTGTCGCTCAAGGAAAGGTCTTCGCCTGCGATCTTCACGAGGAAGGAGCCGAGCTTGTCCTCAAACTGATCGAGATCCTTCTCCTTGGCAAGGATGCCGTCCGCAACGGCCTGATC
>CAZJYV010000155.1:697-4598 GCA_964550295.1 uncultured Clostridium sp.
TTTAAGCACAAGGCCGAGCGCGTCGAGCACGGCCTGATGCGCAAGTTTGGACATGGTGCGCGTCGCCTCGAGGCATTCCGCCACGGCGAGGCTCGGGGCGAGAAGAAGCCTTTCGTCGAGCATGACGATGGGCTTTTGCAGCGCTTGTTCCGCGGCGTTGATCGGTATGATCCTTTTGGAAAGCTTCTCCAACTGCTGCCTGAACGGCATCAGCATGAAGGTCGTGACGACGTTGAATATGCTGTGGCAGATCGCGATGCCGAGCGCGTCGATGGGCCGGTGCGCGATGGCGAAGCGGAAGATGGCGTTGAGAATCAGAAGAACCGCCATGAATACAAGGGTGCCGATGATGTTGAAGAGAATATGGATGATCGCCACCCGCTTGGCGTTGCGGCTCGTGCCGATGCTCGAGAGCAGCGCGGTGACGCAGGTGCCGATGTTCTGACCCATGATAATGGGGATGGCCGCGCCGAATGTGACGCTGCCCGTAAGGGAGATTGCCTGCAGAATACCCACGGAAGCCGAGGAGCTTTGGATGATGCCCGTAATGACCAATCCGACGAGCACCCCGAGGAACGGATTTTGAAAGGCGGTCATCAGGCCGGTGAACTCGGGCACATCCTTCAGGGGAGAAACCGCGCCGCTCATCACCTTCATGCCATAGAGCAGCAGGCCGAAGCCGAGGAGGACGCCGCCGATATCCTTGTGCTTTTTGCTCTTGGACGCCATCGTCATCACGATGCCGATGATGGCGCTGATGGGCGCGAGCGTATCCGGCTTAAAGAAGTTGACGATGAACACATCGCTTTCGATTCCGGCCAGCGAAAGGATCCAGGCGGTGATCGTGGTGCCGATGTTGGTGCCCATGATGACGCTTACCGTCTGACCGAGATCCATGATGCCGGAGTTGACAAGACCCACCAGCATGACCGTAATCGCGGAGGAGGACTGAACCGCCATCGTTACGCCCGCACCCAGGGATAGCCCCCGCAGCGGGCTGGAGGTCATTTTTTTAAGCAGGGTTTTCAGCCTGCTGCCCGCGATCTTCTCCAAGCTGTTGGACATGCTTTCCATGCCGAACAGAAAGAAGGCTAATCCTCCGAAAAGGGTGATGACCGAAAAAAAGTTCATGCGTCCACCTCTATCCTATCCTGTGATAATCGTATCAAATTCAAATCAAGCGATCTTCAGAGTAAAGGACGCTTCGATTCGATGAGCCGCCCTACGGCTGCCATTCTTCAACGGGTACGCCCGCCAGTTTGGCAAGCGCCAGACCCGCCGCAAAATCGCCGACGCGGGCGGGGGTGTGCGCGTCGCTGTTGACGCACAGCTTTGCGCCGAGCCGATGCGCACTCTGCGCTTCCTGCGCGCTGAGCGTCACGCGGGCGCCGTTGAGCTCAAGCATCGCGCCCAGCTCCTTTGCGCCCTTGGCAAGCGTGGCGATATCCGCCTTCACATACGCGCCGGGGTGCGAAAAAACATCGATCCTGTATGTTTCCGCCGCCGCAAGCAGCGCGTTCGCGACCGCGACGGGGTCTGCGCGGCCCAAGCCAAGCGCCTCGCGCATCATCGCGCGCCCGAGCGCGTCCCGCGGGACGACGCCTTTGTGATAGGCGAGCAGCAGCACGTCGAAAGGGGCGCGATCCTTAGGCGCGTCGCACAGGCCGAAGCCCGTGAGGTTGCACTCATAACCCAGCAGCACCTCGATCTCATTGGCGTACTTGGCGGCGAGGCGGTCGATTTCCCTGCGAAGATCCAGCAGCTTTTTTCCGCGCACGCCGTAAAAAACATGCCCGCCCGCGTGTTCGCTCACGGCGATGCGGTCAAGGCCGCAATCGATCGCGGCAAGGACATTCTCTTCCGGAGTGCCCTTGCCGTGGCTGTATACCGTATGCGTATGCAGGTCGCTTGTGATGCGCGGTTGTTCCATTGCAAAATTGAGCGCGCCGCTTGCGTGCGGCGGCTTTGTTAAAGGGATTACGGCTCCATCTCCGGCTCATCGTCGATGCGGCGTTTGAGGTTGCGCGCAACGAGCAGCACGAGCAGGTTCGTCAGGGCGATCATGGCGTTGTTGCTCTCCGTGCCGAGGATCTTTTTCATGTCGTCCAGCCGCGAGGTGCACAAGAAATAATCGGCCGCCTGCGCGCCCTGCGCGTTGACGTAGTTGCTCATGAACACACAGGTGCTGCCCTGCTTTTTGGCCTGGCGGAGCGCCTCGGTGAGCTGCTTGTTGCGGCCTGCGCGGGAAAGACCGATGAATACATCCTTTTCGCAGAAGCGCGGTTTGAACATGTTGAGCACAGCCTGGGAGGTGACGGAGATGGCCTGCACGCCGAGTACATCGAGCTGAAAAGCCATATCCTGCGCGAGCAGCGCGCTTCCGCCGCCGCCGCATACAAACACGCGCTCGGCGCCTGCAATCAAGCCTGCGAGCTGACAGAATTTTCGCTTGTCGAGCGCGCGATACGTGTCCTCCAGCGCGCGGATGGAGGCGAAATAAAGCTTTTCAACAACCGCTTCGTCGCTGTCGGTTTCCTCGACGGGGCTGAACTTGTGCGTTTCCGCCGTGATGGCCGCACCGCTTGCAAGCGCAACGCGAAATTCGAGGAACCCTTTGTAGCCGAGTTTGCGCGCCAGCCTTGTCACCGAGGGGACGCTGACGCCCGCGGCATCGGCGATTTCGTTGATCACCATGTGCATGGCGCGTTCAGGGTTTTCGAGGATGAAATCTGCGACTTTCCTCTCGGCAGAGGGCAGCGTCGCATAGGCTGAACGGATCTTCATTCTTGCGGGCATATCCGATTCTCCTTTGCATGAAATTGCTTGGTTTTTCGCGCTTTTGCGCGTGTTTCGGGAGGGTTGGGGGGGTTCATAACTATACAATATTATGTACTATGTAAGCATACCGTATTTCTTTTTTTTTTGCAATGTGTGAAATGTGAAATTTTTAATGGTTCCGGATATGAAACGTTGCGCAAGTTTACTTGCACGGCTTGTCTTCGCGCAAGTTTCCCGTCATGCATCGGTTGACAGCCTTTTTCTTCTATACTATAATGACCGAGAGCCAAATTTCCTTTATAAATAAGGAAAAAACGATTATATCACAGGAGGACCCCTAAAAATGGCAAAGACCATGACCATCGATGGCAACACCGCCGCTGCGCACGTCGCGTACGCATTTTCGGACGTGGCGGCTATCTATCCCATCACACCATCCTCACCCATGGCGGAGGTCGCCGACGAGTGGGCGGCCAACGGCAGAACGAACATATTCGGCCAGCAGGTCCGGATCGCAGAAATGCAGTCCGAAGGCGGCGCGGCGGGCGCGGTACACGGCTCCCTCGCGGCGGGCGCGCTCACGAGCACCTTCACGGCCTCCCAGGGTCTGCTGCTGATGATCCCCAACATGTATAAAATTTCCGGAGAGCTGCTGCCCTGCGTGTTCCACGTTTCCGCACGCGCGCTCGCCTACCACGCGCTTTCCATTTTCGGCGATCACAGCGACGTGATGAGCTGCCGTCAGACCGGTTTTGCGATGCTTGCCGCCGCCTCCGTGCAGGAGGTCATGGACCTTGCAGCCGTCGCCCACCTGTCCTCGATCAAAAGCTCCATCCCCTTCGTGCATTTCTTTGACGGTTTCCGCACCTCCCACGAAATCCAAAAGATCGAGCTGATCGATTATGAGGATCTGAATAAGCTGTGCGATTTCGACGCCGTTAAGGCCTTCCGCGCCCGGGCCCTCAACCCCGAGCATCCCCACCTGGGCGGCAGCGCCCAAAACCCGGACATCTACTTCCAGGGCCGCGAAGCCGCCAACAATCAATATGCGGCCGTGCCCGCCATCGTCCAGCATTATATGGACGAAGTGGGCAAGATCACCGGCCGTTCCTATAACCTCTTC
>CAZJYV010000156.1:0-1280 GCA_964550295.1 uncultured Clostridium sp.
GCGCTTCAAGCGCCTTTTTTATTTGTTCCCTCACTTCACCATCAGCAGCGTGCTGAAAGTACAAGATAAATGGTTCAAAATCAGCCTCAATTGTGTTATGATTTTATCACAGACAATATATATGGGAGATCAGTGCTACGGGTAGAACATTTAAGCGTGGCGACGCGGACATGACGCAGGGATCGATTCTCAAGCAGTTGCTTCAATTCGCAATCCCGATGAGCGTGGGCCTACTGTTCCAGCAGCTCTACAATACGGTTGATACGGTGGTCGTGGGTCAATTTGTCGGCAAGGAAGCACTTGCCGCAGTCGGCAGCACAAGCAGCATCGTCAACATGCTCGTGGGGCTTTGTGCGGGGCTTTCGACCGGCGCCAGCGTCGTTATCTCGCAAGCCTACGGCGCGAAGGATTATAAAAAACTCAGCGATGCCGTGCATACCACGATCGTCGTCACCCTCATACTCAGCGTATTCGCTACCGTCACGGGCATTTTGATCGTGCCGCCGATGCTGCGGCTGATGGATACGCCTGCGGATGTGTTCCCACAGGCAAAGCAGTACCTGACGATCTATTTTACCGGCGTTGCGGGATTGCTGGTTTACAACATGGGGTCGGGCATCCTGCGCGCGGTTGGCGATTCGAGAAGACCGCTGTATTTTCTGATTTTTTCGGCGGTGCTCAACGTGGTGATGGATCTGCTTTTCGTCGTCGTGTTCCGCCTCAATGTTGCGGGCGTCGCCTATGCAACGATCATTTCCCAATTTCTCTCGGCGATCTTGGTACTCTACACGCTCACCCGCTCGGACGCGCCTTACGCCATCCATTGGGATCGGCTTGGCATCGTGCGCCCGATCCTTAAACAGATTTTGGCGATCGGCCTGCCGGCGAGCATCCAGCAGGCGGTCACCGCTTTTTCAAACGTGTTCGTGCAGTCCTACATCAACGGTTTCGGCTCGGATTGTATGGCGGGCTGGTCGAGCTATAATAAAATCGACACCTATGCCCTGATTCCGGTGCAGAGCATCGCGCTTTCGTCAACCACGTTCGTCGGTCAGAACTACGGTGCGTGCCAATATGACCGCGCGCGCAAGGGCGTGCGCCGGGCGCTGATGATGTCCCTGGGCATCACGGCGGTTTTGTGCGCCCTGATGGTGATCTTCCGCTTTCCGCTCGTGTCGATGTTTACAAACGATCAATCCGTGCTGTATTACGGAGGGCGTTTCCTTGCGATCATCTCGCCGTTCTATGTGACGGTTTGTTTCAACCAGATTTTCGCCGGC